>JAISBX010000031.1 GCA_031265965.1 Oscillospiraceae bacterium
GCGCCGGCGATCTCCGCCGGGATCGCGGTCACGGGCGCGGCGCGCCTCGTGTGCAGTGTGCTGTCAGGCGTCCTCGTGTGGGGCGCATACGCCCCGGAGGACATGAACGTCTGGATATATTCCCTCGTCTACAACGCGCTGTGGTGCGTACCCGACGTACTGTTAGCGGCGACCGGCGCCGTACTGCTCTCGCGCGTAAAGCGCCTGTCGCTCCTGCCCTCCGCAAAAGCGTAGCTATTTATTTTCCGTTTGGAAAATAACTTCGTCACCTGAAAACTTTCATCTTTTCGTCGAACAGCTCCGCGCGCCTTATTAGCGCATAGTCAGGGGCGAGTTCCGGGGCGTCGCGGGATATGGCGGCGATGAGCATGTCGGGGTTCAGTGACGGCGAGTCCGCGGATACTACAGCCACGGCGGCGACGAAATCCGGGGCGGGGGCGGAGAAGACGATAGACGCTATGGCGGGTATTATGTCGATATCGCGCGTGCCGCGCTTTGTGCGCTTGGGGACAATGATACTCTCGGCGGAGAAGTAGTCGACGAGAGCGGCGGCGGCGTTTGCAGGCGCGTCCAGCCCGTACTCCAGCGCAAAATAGACCTCTATCCATTTTATCTCCGAGGCCGGGCGCGCGGGGGCGTACGCCATGCGCGCGCGTATGCCCTCCGGCATTTTCGGGTTGAGCAGCTCCGGGATCGCCTCGTACGAGAGCTCGTCCTCCGTCTCGAAATCCATTAGCTCACAGACGCTCTCCTGTCCGACGGGCAGCGGCAGCGCGAGCGACATGCGCGGGTGCGGGTTGAACCCCTCAGTGTGCCGGAGCGCAACGCCCGCCCGCGCGAACACGCGTCTGAGCGTCCTCATCAGGTCGAGGTGCGAGATATACCGCGCGCGCCCGGTCTTTTCAAACATCAGCCTGCCGTTCACTTATCCTACCTCCATATCGCACGTAATAGGGGCTATTAACGCCGACGCGCCGCAGCCCGTGCATTTTGCGCGGCAATCCGGCGTGACGGCGCCCGCGCGCGCGGCCTCCCGCTCGCTCCACAGATACTCGCCGCTCACTCCGGCGGATACGACGCTCCACGGCAGCAGCTCGCCGCGCGCCCGTTCGCGGTTCGCGAAAAAAGCGGGATCCAGGCCGCATTTGCCGAACGCGTCCATCCAGCGCTCAAACGAGAAGTGCTCGTCCCACGCGTCAAGACGCGCGCCGTCGCGCCAGACCTGTTCGAGCACGCGCCCCAGCCGCCTGTCGCCGCGCGAGAGCGCCGCCTCCACGAGGCCCGTCTCCGGGCTGTGCCAGTTATACACGATGGAGCGCGTCCGCATGGCGTCGCGGAGCAGCCCGACCCTGCGCCGATATTCGTCCGCCGCTATCTGCGGCTCCCACTGGAACGGCGTGTGCGGCTTTGGTATGAAGCACGACGTGCTCACGGTAATGCGCACGCCCCGGCTCTTGTTCACGGCGGATCCGCGCCACGTACTCAATATCTGGTGCGTCAGCTCGGCGATGGCCAGCACGTCCTCGTCCGTCTCCGTGGGCAGTCCGAGCATGAAATACAGCTTGACGGCGCTCCAGCCCCCCTCGAAGGCTGTGCGGCAAGCTCCCAAAACGTCGTCGCGCGTCACGTTCTTGTTTATTACGTCGCGCAGCCGCTGGCTTCCGGCCTCCGGTGCGAACGTCAGGCCGCTCCGCCGCACCTTCCTGACGCTGCCCATGAGCTCTACCGAGAAGTTGTCCGCCCTGAGCGACGGCAGCGACAGGCTGACTCTGCGCGGCTCGCACCAGTCCAGCAGCTCGCGGGTCAGGTCGGTTAGTCCCCTGTAATCGCTTGTGCTGAGCGACAGGACCGACAGCTCGTCGTAGCCCGAGTCCGCCAGCGCGTCCAGTCCGAGGCGCGCCGCGGTGCTTGCGGAACGCGGCCGGACGGGGCGGTACACATAGCCCGCCTGACAAAACCGGCAGCCGCGTATACAGCCGCGAAAAACCTCCAGCGACACCCTGTCGTGTACTATCTCCGTCGACGGGACTATGGCGCGCTCCGGGAAATACGCGGCGTCCAGCTCGCGCGCTATGCGCTTGACTACCGGCATCGGCGCTCCGCCGAGCGGCGATATATCCGATACGGTTCCGTCGGTCCCGTACGCGACGCCGTACAGCGACGGGACGTATACCCCGCCTAAACGCGACGCCTTTTTCAGGAACCCGTCCCGCGTCCCGCCCTCGTCCCGCGAGCTCATGTACGCGGAAAACACCTCTCCGTTCACGTCCTCGCCCTCGCCGATTATGAACAAGTCGATGAAATCCGCCAGCGGCTCGGGGTTGTAGCAGCACGTACCTCCGGCGATCACGAGCGGCATATCCCCTCCCCTGTCGGCCGCCCTCACGGGCAGTCCGGCGAGGTCGAGCATATCGAGCACGTTGGTGTACGCCATCTCGTAGCCTATAGAAAACGCGATGATGTCAAAGTCGCGTATGGGGTCGCCGCTCTCCAGCCCATAGAGCCCCACCCCCGCGCCGCGCATCGCGTCCGCCATATCGTCCCACGGCGCGAAAACGCGCTCGCACCACACGCCGTCCATACTGTTAGCGAGTCCGTACAGTATCTTGAACCCCAAGTTAGACATACCTATGTCATATGTGGCCGGACAGCACAGCGCAATTCTCAGCCTCACATCGGCGCGCTCCTTTACGACCTCGTTGTACTCCCCCCCCGTATATCTCGCCGGCTTCCGCACGCC
>JAISBX010000065.1 GCA_031265965.1 Oscillospiraceae bacterium
TCGGTTTGCAGCTTGAATTCCTCCGACTCGAAGAGCGCCCGCGCGTCGGGGCTGTCCTTGAGGTGTTCGTCCCGGATATTCCAAGCCCGCGTGAGACGTCCGCCGCCGAGTTGATACGAAATGGATGTGTAGTGCGTTCTGCTGCCGTTAACATATTCGCCGCGAAGTGCCGTAATTGATTTGTGCAGCTCGGTTATATGGCGTATATTCTCCGGCTCCGTGAAGATTAGGCTGTTGGACAGCGCGGGCTCGTATTCGTAGGTCATACGTCCGTCGAGGTAGCTATGGTGGCTGTACAAGTATATCTCTCTGCCGCCCAGCGCCGGCGTGAAATTGCGTGACAGCTCGGCGTACTCGACGCGCTCCGGGTTCGGGACGCGCTTTTCAAAGCCTGTGACGTCAAGGCTGATCCCGCCGAGGAACAGCACGGCCGCTACGGCAAAGGCGGCGCCTTGAAAGAGCGTGCGCTTGTTGAATACGCGAACGCTCTTTTTCATGAGCATCCGCACGGCGAGCAGCATGAGCGCGGCGCCTATGACGCTGCCTAAGTTATACGGGAAGCCGCCCCAGCCGGCCTCCTGAAAGATCGCGGACATCAGCGTCATGCCCGCGAAAGTGACGACGAACGTTAGGATCGCTTCAAATGCGGGGAAGACCACGCTGTCGCCGGCGCGTTCGAGCGAGCGGCGGGAGTAGAGCGCCGCTCCGGCGGCATAGAGCGCCGGGATCGCCAGCACATACGCGATGATCCACGCGGGCGAGTGAAGATTCTCCACAAAGATATATATGACCGGTATGAGTCGGAGGCACAGCGTATCCAGACCTCCGGAGGACGTATAGCCAAACAGCATCGTTTCAAAATAGACGGAACCGAGCAGCAGCACTCCCGGGATCGCCGCCGCAAGGAAGCCCGCGACGCCGATGTGCGCGACGACGTTGCCCGTCAGCATGGCGGCGGCGTGAAAGAGCGCGGTGTGGAGCAGCGCCAGCAGTAATAGCAGGGCGAACGCCGCGAGCACCCGCGCGTTCATGCCGTCGGCGGCAAACAGCACCGCGAATGCGACGACGACAGGCGCGAGCGTCATAATGGCGCAGGAGACGTAGTTCGTGAAGTAGAGCCGGCCGCGCGTCAGAGGGAGCGTGTGCATGGCGGACACGGAACCGGGGGAGAACAGGTAGCGCAGCGTCGCGACGGACGCGATGAGCGGGAACGCCACTATAAAAATGGCAAAAAATGGATTCTCCGTCTGCGATATAGAGTCGAGAAAGTAGCTCAGCCTATAGTTTTCCATAATCAGCGGGAAAATGCCGGCGAAGAACCAGCAGATCATGCCGAGGGCGGGGATCGCCCAAAAGCGCCTCAGGTTCTCGCGCAGCAGCGCCCCCGAGAGCTTAAAATATGATGTTGCCGAGCGCACTGTGCTCACCTCCAAGTTCGTAAATAAAAATCTCCTCGAGCGATAGCGGCAGCATATCGAACACGAGAGGGGAGTGCGCGCCTATCGTCTCGCGCACGGTCTCCTCCGGACTGCGTATGATGAGCAGCTCGACCGTACCGCGCGTCTCGCGGTGCAGCACGTTGAGGCCCTCGTAGCGCCCTTCGTCCGGAGCGCCGGCCGGGAACGCGGCCTGTACCTTGTGGATGTCGGATTTGAGTTCGTCGAGGTCGCGCTCAATGAGCATTTTGCCGCCGTCGAGTATGCCTATGCTGTCGCATATGCCCTCCATCTCGCGCAGGTTGTGCGAGGACACGAGCACCGTCATTCCGCGCGCCGCCACGTCGTCCACTATGCACTTCCACACGAGCTTGCGCACGAGCGGGTCGAGGCCGTCTATCGGCTCGTCGAGTATGAGGTAGTCCGGCATGGCGGACATAGCCAGCAGGAACGCCGCCTGCTTCTGCATCCCTTTTGAAAAACGCGTCACGCGGCCGCGCTCCGGCAGGCCAAGGCGCTCGCGCATTGCGGCGTACCGCTCCGCGTTCCAGTTCGGGTACAGCCGTTTGTAGAACGCGGCGCACTCGCCGAGCCCGTAGACGCCGAAGAAATACAGGTCGTCCGGGATGAAGCCGACGCGCGCCTTGAGCGCCCGGTTTTCGTACACCGGCTCCCCGTCCATGCGCGCCTCCCCCTCGTCCGGGCGCAGTATGCCGACGGCCGCCTTGAGCGCCGTGGTCTTGCCGGAGCCGTTGACGCCTATGAGCCCGTATATCGAGCCCTTTTTGACGTGCAGGTCGAGCCCGTCGAGCGCGCGCTTTTTGTCGAATTGCTTTGTGAGCCCTGTGATTTCTATCATGGCGTTGAGCCTCCTTCCGGTTTTTCCAGTATCCCGTCGAAAATTGCCCTGATCTCGTCATCATAGGCGCCCGCGCGCCGCAGATCCAGTACGGCCCTTCGCAGCGCGCCGGACGCGTCGCCGCGGGCCCGCGGGTCGGGCGCGCGGTGTTCGGGCTCGGACACGAACGTCCCGAGGCCCGGCGTGGAGTACACGTATCCCCGCGTCTCCAGCTCCCTGTACGCCTTTTGGACCGTGTTAGGGTTGACGGTCAGGCTCTCCGCGAGCTCCCGCACTGACGGCAGCTTCTCCCCGGCCGTCAAAACGCCGGCCAGCATGAGGTCGCGCATATTGTCCGTGACCTGCTCATAGATGGCCTTCCTGCTCCGCAGATCGAGCGTAAACATATGGCGTATGCTCCTTTCCTGATTTTTTGTCCCCCGGCGCCTTGCCGGGAGCGCAATTGCACTGTGCGTTGTAAGTGTATCATGTGTATTAGTACTGTGTCAAGAGTTTTTTTGGGTTTTTTTGAAAATTTTGAAATTGCTATCTCGCCCTACAACGCCGCGTCGAACCGGATCCAGTGGCCGTGCTCGCCGGAGACGGTTATTTTTGCGCTGTGTGCCTCCGCTATGGAGGCGGCGATGGATAGGCCGACGCCGTAGCCGCCGGTCTCGCGGGAGCGGGA
>JAISBX010000091.1 GCA_031265965.1 Oscillospiraceae bacterium
CTCGAGCATCTTAGTCCTCGCTTCCAGTCTGTCGTCGCGGTTGGCGACGGCTTGCAGGCGGAACCACTTTCCGCCCCCGTCGAACGTGGCGGTGATCTCGATCTTCGGATTGGCGACCAGCTGCTTGAACACTTTCTTCGTGTTGTTCATGCAGATATACGTCTTGCCGTCGAACTCGGCCACCGCGCCGAACGGGCGCACCCGCGGCTGGTCCCCGTCCGCTGTCGCGATGAAAAATGTACCTGCCTTCGATAGGAGCTCTGTCGCTTTGTTCATGTGTCTTGCCTTCCTTTCATTTGGTAAATAATGGATACTATTAACTCTAATCCACTGTCACTAGTCTAGCACATATCTCGAAAAAAAGCAATACCCAAAAAATTTTTTTCGCGCGGACAGGCTCTGTATATAAATCGCGGCCCCTGTCAATAATTTATTGACTTGACAAGAAAAGCCATCGAAAACATACCGTTTTGGAGGTACACATGAAATTTAAGAAATGGGAGACCGCGCTCATAGCCGCGCTCGCGGTGACGTTTTTCGCGGGCGCGGCGCTCGCCTCGCAGCAGCAGGAGTTATCCGGCACGCTCATACGCCTGCATGTCGTGGCAAACTCCGATTCCACGGAGGATCAGGCCGCCAAGCTGGCCGCGCGCGACGGCGTGCTCTCCGAGCTCGACGCCCTGCTGGAAGGCGTGAGCGACAGAGAGCACGCGTCAAAGCTCATCTCTCAAAGCATGGGCGCTATAGAGTCCGCCGCTCACCGCGCCGCCGGCGGCGGATACTCCGTACACGCCGAGCTAAAGCCTGAATACTTCCCCACCCGCGAGTACGAGACGTTTTCGCTGCCGGCGGGTCGCTATATGTCACTGCGCGTCGTGCTCGGCGACGGAGATGGCCGCAATTGGTGGTGCGTGGTGTTCCCTCCCCTGTGCGCTCCTGCCGCGGACGCGGCTTCGGCGGGCGCCCCTTTGGCGGGCGAACACAGTTCGCCCCTACTGACGGACGAGGAGATCGCGCTGATATCGGAGTCCTCGGCGGGCGTCACGGTCAAATTCAAGGCTATGGAGATCATCGGGCGCATTAGGGCGACTCTGGGCATATAAGCCAAACGCTATATCCTGTTTTCGTTTCTCGCTATTATGTCGTTTTGAAGCTCCCTGCCGAGCTCTATGAAGTACGCCGAATATCCGGCGATCCGCACTACGAGGTCCCTGTGAGAGCCGGGGTCGCCCTGCGCGGCGCGCAGAGTGTCGGTATCCACGACGTTATACTGGCACTCCAGCCCCCCGTTGTCGAAGTACGCCTTCGTCATGTCGCGCAGCTTCTCGATCCCGTCGTCGCGGCTGAGCACGGACGGGTGCATACGCAGATTGAGCGCCATGCCGTCCATAAATTTCGAGTGGTCGAAGCAGCACGTGGAGACGAATACCGCCGTCGGGCCGTTTTTGTCGCGGCTCTGCGCCGGGCTCATAGCGTCGGCAATGGGCTCGCCGAATTTGCGCCCGTCTGGCGTCGCCCACGTGAATTCGCCCTGATTTATGTGGTCCGCCGCGCCGTACATCCCCGCCTTGTACACCTTGCACCGCTGGTTGGAGCACTCGCTGCACAGCTTGTAGTAGAGGTCTATGACCCACTTGAGCTCCATATCGGCGTACGGGTCGGCGTTGCCGTAGTGCGGCACTTCGGACAATACCCGCTGTCGCAGCGGCTCCTTGCCTTCCCAGTCGGCGAGCACGGCGTCGAGCAGCTCCTTGCCCGAGATCAGCTTCTTGTCGAACACCATATATTTTATCGTCGATACACAATCCGCTATAGTGGCAAGCCCCGTGGCCGTGCCGCCGTAGGAATTGTACTTGCAGCCGCCCTCGGAGCAGTCCATGCCCTTTTCCATACAGCCCACCATTGAGATGGACAGATTGGGGTACGTGAAATTCTGCGCCTGCTGATATTCGGCGTAGTTGTTCAGCGTCACGTACCACTTGAACAGCCACGTCGCCAGCTTCTCGAACGCGGCGCGCACCTCGTCTATCGACTTCATCTCATAGAGGTACCCCGAGCACAGCTCCGCGGGCGCCTGCTTGCCGTTGAGCGGATTTATCCCGTTGTTGATCGCCATGTCGAGTACGACGCCCCAGTATATGCCAGCGTGCGTCATGCCCATCCCGTTAGGCGCGGGGTAGTCGTTGCCGGAGCCGACTATCTCCTGGCATCCGATGAGACTGTAGTCGCGCGCGTCCTCCAGCGAGAAGCCGAGCTCGCGCATACATCCGGCGATTATAATATCGTCGTTCTGGAACAGCGGCAGCCCGCCCACCAGTTTCGACGTCTCGAGCGCGCAACTCCAGAGGTCGTCCGGCGTGGTCTTGTGTACGCGCAGCGAAATCGTCGGGTCGTGCAGCTTCAGGCGCCCTATCGACTCGAGCGCCATATACGTCACCGGGTTTGTGGCGTCCTCGCCCGTCTCCGGTATGCAGCCGCCGATGGTCGTGTGCTGGTAAGTGTTTCCTATCCCGGCTGTCTGCGCCATTTTCCCGAATCCGCCCTCATAGTATGTGTTCAGCTTGAGGAAGAAGGCGTCCGTCAGCTCCTGCGCCTCGTCGAACGTGATGAGCTTCTTTTCGAGATCGCTCTTCAAATACGGCCATGTGTACTGGTCGAAGCGCCCCATCGACGTCACGCCCGGCCCGTTATCGACGTTCAAAAACAGTTGATACAGCAGCGCCGCCTGACACGCCTCCCAATATGTGCGCGCGGGGTGCTCCGCTATCCAATACAGGCTCTCGGACATCTTTTCCAGCTCCGCGCGCCTCTCCGGCGTCGGCGCCGTCTTCGCTTTCTCCGCCGCCAGCTCGGCGTTGCGCCTCACGAGCGTCTGCGCGCCGTCGCAGGCGTAGATCGCGGCGGTGTAGAACAGATACTTGCGCATGTCGTCGCCCATGATGTTCCCCTCGCGCGCGTCAAGCCAGTCCTGCGCCTGTTTGCGTATGGCTCCGTAGCCCACGTTTATTATCTTTTGGAAGCCGGGCGTAAGGTGTCCCGGCGGCGTCAGCGTGCCCGG
>JAISBX010000113.1 GCA_031265965.1 Oscillospiraceae bacterium
GGCGCGAACGGCAGCGGCAAGTCGACGCTCTTTCATCTGATGAGCAAGAATCTTCCGGTGAAGGAGGGCGGGATATTTTTCGAGGGCGCGGACATACGGAAGATCGGTCTGCGCGACTACGCCCGCAAGGTGTCCATCGTGCATCAGGCGAACCCGACGTTCGGCGATGTCACGGTAGAAACTCTCGTGTCGTACGGTCGCACTCCGTTCCTTTCATTATTTGAAAGGGCCGGTGACGAGGACGTGCGCATCGTCGAACGCGCCATGGACATAGCGGATGTGGCGGATTTTCGCGACCGGAAGTTGTCGTCGCTCTCCGGCGGCCAGCGGCAACGCGTATGGATTGCGATGGCGCTCGCGCAGGACACGGAGACGATGCTGCTCGACGAGCCCACGACATGGCTCGACATCAAATACCAGATCGAGATCCTGAGACTGATACGCAGGCTCAACGAGGAATACGGCGTGACGATAGTGATGGTGTTGCACGACATCAATCAGGCAATGCGTTACAGCGACGAGATCATAGGCTTGAAGGAAGGCCGCGTAGCGGCGCGAGGCGCGCCGGAGGACATCGTGACGCCCGACTTCATAGAGGAAATATACGGAGTGAGGTTGGATATGCCGGAGACGGCGGGAGGTCGATTTGTTTTGCAGGTGTGATTGGATCCCGGATCTTGGCGAGTGGAGCGAGCAGAGAGAGCGCGAAGCGACGTCCGGTATGATAAAGGAATGTATGTAATGATGAAGAGCTTTTTATATGTTTGTTAATAAACGTCTTATAGGTATGGCGAAGGGCGCCCGAAGGTACATCGCGTTCAATGTTCTCAGCCAGTGGCTGTCGCTTCTTGCTACGGCGGGCATCGTGTTTTCGGTTACGGATTTTTTGCGTGATTTCAGGGAGGACGCGTTGCCCGGCTTCGCGGCGGCTCTTGCTGTCTGCGCGGTCATTCGGTTTTGCTGCGCGCGTCTCACTGTGCGCATGAGTCACTTCGCGTCCGAACATATCAAGACGGGACTTCGCGAGAGGATATACCGCAAGGCCCTGGCGCTCGGCGCGTCGTACTCCGGCAGCGTGAGGACAAGTGAAATAACGCAGGCGGCGGGCGAGGGCGTAGATCAGATCGAAGTGTATTTCGGCAAGTATCTGCCGCAACTCTTTTACGGCGCCATAGCTCCGGTCACACTTTTTTTTCTTTTATATAATATATGCTTGCCCGCAGCGTCCGTGCTTTTGATATGCGCGCCGCTGATATTGCTCGTGACCGCTGCGGTCGCGCGAACGGCAAAGAAGGTGTTCTCAAAGTATTGGGGCGTATACACAGACCTCGGCGCGTCCTTTCTCGAAAATCTCCAGGGGCTCACCACTCTGAAAATATACGGCGCAGACGGCGCGGCGGCGAAAAAGATGGACGAGGACGCGGAGGCGTTTCGCGGAGCCACCATGCGGGTGCTCGGCGTACAGTTGAGCTCGCTCTCGGCTATGGATCTCGTGGCTTTCGGCGGCGCGGCGGCAGGCATCATCGTCGCGGTGCTGAGGTACGCCGCCGGCGCGCTCGACCTCTGGGGTTGCCTCGCCGTGGCTCTGCTCGCAGCGGAGTTTTTCATACCGGTGCGGCTCATCGGTTCGTACTTTCATGCGGCGATGAACGGGGTGGCGGCGAGTGAAAAGATATTCGCCATTCTCGACCTGCCCGAAACCGCGGACACGGGGCGCGGCTTCGACGCGGCCGGAGAAAGCGTCGGCGTGAGCGTGTCGGGACTCGGATTCTCCTACGGGCGGGACCGCGCCCCGGCGCTGAGGAACGTGGATCTGCGTCTCGTTAAGGAAGGCATGACCGCCCTCGTTGGGGAGAGCGGATGTGGCAAGAGTACGTTAGCGAAGATAATATCGGGGACGATCACCGGATATACAGGTTCGGTGCGTCTCGAAATCCGGGCGCGTGACAGAGAAGTCGATCAATCATTAAGCGCTGCACATTCCAATATGCCCTCGGATGTCTGCGCTGATGCGGATGACACGGTTGCTACCGGAGGCGCGGGCGACGCTAATGCTCCGGCCGGCGCAAATGTCCGGAGTTCAGACGCGGCAGGGAAATCCGTATCGGTTGAGTTGAACGATATAGCCCGCGCCGACCTGATGCGCAGCGTAACGCTCGTCGGATCGAACAGCCATATATTCACGGGTAGCGTAAGGGATAATTTGATGATGGCAAAACCCGATGCTACGGATGCGGAGATGTGGATGGCGCTCGGGAGCGCGCGACTTACGGATTTTCTCACCGATGGCGCGGGATTGGATACGCTGGTGTCGGAGGACGCGTCAAATCTGTCGGGCGGGCAGCGCCAACGGCTCGCCATCGCACGCGCCCTCATGCGGAACTCGTCGGTCTACGTGTTTGACGAGGCCACAAGCAACATAGACGCGGAGAGTGAGGGCCTTATCATGGAGACGGTCTCGGAACTCGCGCGCACGAAAACCGTACTCATTATCTCGCATCGTCTCGCCAACGTGACGGAAGCTCGCGCGATCTCCGTAATGGAGGGCGGTCGAATTGCCGAAACGGGAACGCATGGCGAACTTCTCTATCGCGACGGTATATACGCTCGTATGTATGGCTCGCAAATGGATCTCGAAAGCGCCGCGTTTGCGGAAGAAGGCGCGGGAATGGAGGTCGCCAATGGATGAGAGAAAAGGCGGAAGCATGGCGCAAATGAATACTAAAAGCGCCGCGCCCGCGAAAACTATCGCCAAAGCGGAATCGCCTGTGAACAGCGGAAAGTACGGAAGAGTATGCTTCAGGCTGCTCGCGCTGGCGAAACCGTTGTTCGGGTATCTTGTACTCGCGGCGATACTCGGAACTGTTGACAGTCTCAGTACGGCGTTCATAGCGGTGTTTGGTACGGAAGCGGCGCTGCACGTAGCCGGAGATTCGCCGATGGGTCTGTCTGTGCACGGCGCGCTCATTGCGGCGGCGGTCTGCGCTCTTTTACGCGGAGGTCTGCGCTACGGCGAACAGTATCTCAATCATTTCGTCGCCTTTCGCCTGCTCGCGCTCATCCGGAGCAAAGCGTTCGGCGCGTTGCGCCGCCTTGCCCCCGCCAAACTCGAAGAACGCGGCAAGGGCGGGCTCATCACTCTTATGACCGCGGATACCGAGTTGCTCGAAATATTCTTTGCGCACACGCTCTCGCCCGTCATGATTGCGGTGATGTCGGGCGCGGTATTCGTCATATTTTTATGGGGACTGCATCCGCTGTTCGCCGTGGCGCTTCTCTCGTCTTATCTCGTTATAGGAGGCGCGTTGCCGCTGCTGTCGCGCAGACTTACGCGGGAAAGCGGCGAAAAAATACGCGATGAAGCAGCTGCGCTCGACAGTTTTGTGCTGGACGATCTGCGCGGGCTTGACGAGACTATACGCTTCGGCGCGAGCGAGAGCAGGATCGACGAGCTTCGCGGAAGATCCGCCGCGCTATCGGATAAGAAAGGGCGGCTTAGAGACGCGGAAGGACTGTTCGGCGGCGTCTCGGGCGTACTCATGATTTTTTTCACGGCTATCACGCCTATGCTCGGCTATCATCTCTCGGCGCGTGGCGAGGTCGGGCTGCCGGAGACGGTGATTGCCACCGTGGTTATGGCGGGATCGTTCGGACCGGCGCTCGCGCTGTCGGCGCTCCCGGCGAGCCTGGCTCATACGTTTGCGGCGGCGCGCCGGATGTTCGCGCTGACGGACGAATCGCCCGCCGTCGACGAAGTGAGTGAGGGCAGGGCTCCCGCGTTCGACGGTATGCGCATGAAAAAGGTTCGCTTCGCGTATTCGTCTGCAGGCGTGAAGGCATCCGGCGCCGGCGCGAATGGCGGCGCTGACCGCTCGGGAGGTGTGCCGGACAGCGGCAAACACGAAGCCGGGGCTGTCCGATTGGGCGACGCGCCGGGCGATGATGTACTGAACGGATTCTCAATGGATATTCCGGTACGCGGGATCACGGGACTCATGGGAAAGAGCGGCTCGGGCAAGTCCACGGCGTTGAAACTGTTGATGCGGTTTTGGGATGCCGGAGGCGGCCTCGTCGAGATGTCGGGTGCGGATGTCCGGGAAATTGATACCGCGCATCTGCGAAAGACGCAGAGCTATATGACGCAGGAAACGGCGCTTTTCTCCGGAAGCCTGCGCGAAAACCTCCTGATTGCCAGGCCCGGCGCGACGCGCGCGGAGATAGACGCCGCCTGCCGCAAGGCGTCGGTAACAGGCTTCATATCCGGACTCCCGGACGGTCTCGATACGAGCGCCGGCGAGCTCGGGAACAAACTGTCCGAGGGCGAAAAGCAGAGGATAGGGCTCGCGCGCGCGTTTCTGCACGATTCGCCGCTCATACTGCTCGACGAACCCACGAGCCGTCTCGACAGCCTGAACGAAGCGGTCATACTGAAAGCGCTGTATGAGTGTTCGGACGACAGGTCGGTCGTAATAGTGTCGCACAGGAGGTCGGCCATGCGCGCCGCGGATAAAGTGATAAGTATTGCAGGCGGGAAAGCGTTGTAGATGTCCTCTTTGGGTGGCCGGCATTGTTCGGTCAATCCCGGACGTCTCGGATATATTATAATAGTAGAAAGATAAAATGAAAGGCATAAGAATATGATGAATGCACAGTCGGGACAGGATGTGATAAAAAGAACCGATTCAGGGGAAACTTTGGAACCGCGAGGCCGCGGACGCGGCTTTTTACGTAGGTTCACGGTAAAGGACGTCGTATTTCTCGCGATACTTGCGGCGGCGCTCACAATTACGGGCATGATAACGATGCCCCTTGTCATGACGGTCACGCTCTTTGGCGTGCGCAACGCGGCGGCCGCGATATTCTACGGCGCGTTCGG
>JAISBX010000184.1 GCA_031265965.1 Oscillospiraceae bacterium
AGACGGCGCGACAGAGGGCGAAGCGCCGCCACAAGGACCGCGGAGGCTATGACAAAGACGATGATTTGCGCCCAGAGAGGTACGCCGAGCAGCGCCAGCACCGTCGCCGCCACGGCCGCAAGGGAGAACCAAATGCTTACGAATTGCGCCGTCCCCGCCTCAAGCGCCGCGAGCATTATAGCGAGGATCAGCCAAATTACCGCCTGCAAGTTCATAAAATCACCTTCATCCGGCGGACGTGCCCGCCGCCTGCAGCACTACATTCTCGCTGCCGAGCATCTCGCCGAGATCCTCGACGAGCGCCTCGTGTATCACGCATCTGCCCGCGAGTTTTTTCTTCGTGTCGTCAAAATACATAATAAGCGTTTCTCCTCCCGGGAACATATTCAAAACCAGCTTGAACCTCTCATATTTCGCGTCGGCCTCGCTCGGGAGCTTCACATACAGCTTACGTTCCTCGGGACGCCTCGGGCCGGACGCTTTGTCCTCTACGATGAAGGCCGCCGAATTCAGCATGACCTGCGGCTCCTTCTCGTCGCGCGCGGACAGTCTGCCGTACGCGATTATGGGGCTGTTCACCTTAAGGCATTTGCCGCACGTCTCGATCACATTCTGGAAGGCTAAAAGCTCTATTGTCCCCGTACCGTCCTCCAGTGTTACGTACGCCATTACCGAACGGTTCCGCGTCATCCTCGTGCGGTATGAGGACACGATGCCCGCGAGCACTATCGACTGCCCGTCCTGATAGCTCGACGGCCCGCTTTCGTCCGCGAAATCCGCGAGGACAGAGCCTATGCCGGAAGCTCCGGCCTCCAGCGCGTACTGCCTGTACTCGTCCATCGGGTGCCCCGAGAGGTACAGGCCCGTGACGTCGTGCTCCATCTGCATGAGCTCTCCGGACGTGTATTCCGGTATGTCTGGCAGCACTAGCTCTCCGCCCGAGCCCGAGCCGTCCCCGGGCGCGCCGTCCGCGAAGCCGAACATGTCCATCTGCCCCTCCACGTTTTTCCGCCTGTCCTCGGCGATGTCGCTCAATATCGTGTCGCACACCGTCATTAGCTGGCTGCGCCGCGCGCCCATACTGTCGAAGCCCCCGCACTTGACGAGCGCCTCCAGCACGCGTCTGTTGAGGTCGCTCCCGTACATCCTGCGCACGAACTGGTCGAAGCTCTTGAAGAGCCCGTTCCGCTCGCGTTCCGCCATGAGGCTCTGTATGAAGCCGCGTCCGACGCCCTTGACGGCCGCCAGACCGTAGCGTATGTTCTCGCCCGCCACCGCAAACGTGTCGTTCGACTCGTTCACGTCGGGCGGAAGCAGCCGTATCCCCAGCTCGCGGCAGACGGCCAGATATTCCGCCACCTTCTCCGGCAGACCGAGTATGGAGCTCATCAGCGCCGCCATGTACTGTCTGGGGTAGTGGCATTTCAAGTACGCCGTCTGATAGGATATTATGGCGTACGCGACGGCGTGGGCCTTGTTGAAGGCGTAGTTGGCAAAATCTAACATTTCATCGTAGATCGACTGCGCCACGTCGCGCGCAATACCTATGGACACCGCCCCGGATATGCCGCGCTCGGGATCGCCGTCGACGAACGTCTTTCTCTCGTATTCGATGACGGAGAGCTTTTTCTTCGACATGGCGCGCCTTATCACGTCGGCCTGACCTGTCGAAAAGCCGCCCAGCCGCCGGAATATCTCGATGACCTGCTCCTGATATACGATGCAGCCGTACGTCACCTCCAGTATGGGCTTGAGCGTCGGGTGCTTGTACGTGATGCGCTTTGGGTGGCGGTTGTTTTCGAGAAAACGCGGTATCGACTCCATCGGGCCGGGCCGATAGAGCGCTATTATGGCCGTTATGTCCTCGATGCTCTTGGGCCGCAGCCCGATGCACACGCCGGTCATCCCCGCCGACTCCATCTGGAACACTCCCGACGTCTGCCCCATCGACAGCATCTCGTACGTCGCGCCGTCGTCCTCCGGGATGGCGGATATGTCAAATTCCGGCTCGACGCGCCGTATCGCGTTGACGGCGTCGTCTATTACGGTAAGGTTGCGCAGCCCGAGGAAGTCCATCTTCAGCAGGCCCAGCTCCTCCAGCGTAGTCATAGTGTACTGCGTGGCTATGGAGTCGTCCTTCTTCGAGAGCGTCAGCGGCACGTATTCGCGCACGGGCAGCTTCGTTATGACGACGCCGGCCGCGTGCGTGCCCGAATCCTTGGGCATATTCTCTATCGCCATCGCCGTGTCGATGACCTTTTTTATGCGCGCGTCGCCGCCGTACATCTCCTGAAGCTTTTTCGACATTTCCAGCGCCTCGGACAGCTTTATCCGGAAGTCGCCCGGGATCGCGCCCGCGAGCTCGTTTTCCTCCGCGAACGTCAGGCTCAGCGCCTTCGACACGCTGCGCACGGCGTTTTTCGCCTTCAGTGTGTTAAACGTGACTATCTGGGCGACGCGGTCCTCCCCGTACTTGCGTTTCACATAGTCGATGACCTCGCCGCGCCTGCGCTCGCAGAAGTCTATGTCGATATCCGGCATACTCACGCGCTCCGGGTTGAGGAACCGCTCGAAATACAGTCCGTACTTTATCGGATCGACCGTCGTTATTCGCAGGCAGTACGACACGATGCTCCCCGCAGCCGAGCCGCGCCCCGGCCCGACGGGTATGCCGCGTTGTCTGGCAAACGCTATGAAGTCGTACACTATCAGAAAATAGTCCGTGAACCCCATATCGTTTATCATGTCGAGTTCATAGCGCATCCGCTGCCGCACGTCCTCCCTGCCCTCTCCGTACAGGCGCTCGAAGCCCTCCAGGCACAGCCGTTTGAGCATACCGGCCGCGTTCTCGCCCTCCGGCAGCACAAATTCCGGCAGCTTGTATGTTCCGAACTCAAAGTCAAAATTGCATCTGTCGGCGATGAGCGCCGTATTGTCGCACGCCTCCCCGCGCCCCGGGAACAGCGCCCGCATCTCGTCCTCGGACTTTAGATAGAACTCATCCGCCGCAAACTTCATCCTGTCCGGGCTGTCGACCGTCTTGCCCGTCTGTATGCACAGAAGTATATCCTGCACCTCGGAGTCGGCGCGCGTGAGGTAGTGTACGTCGTTCGTCGCCACGAGCGGGATGCCCGTCTCGTCGTGTATCCTGACGAGCCCGTCGTTCACGTCCCTCTGCGCCTTGAGCCCGGCGTTCTGGAGCTCAAGATAGAACCCGTCCTCTCCGAACATGTCGCGCATACGCAGCGCCTTCGCTTTTGCCTCGTCATATCTGCCGTCGGCGATGAGCTTCGGTATCTCGCCCGACAGGCACGCGGACAGCGCTATGAGCCCGCCCGTGCGGCCCTCCAGCAGCTCCATGTCGATCCTCGGCTTGATGTAAAAGCCCTCCGAGAACGACGCGCTCACGAGGTAGCACAGGTTCCTGTAGCCCTCCTCGTTCTCGCACAGGAGCACCAGATGGTGCCTGTTTGAGTCTATGCCGTACTCCATGTCGAAACGCGTGCGCGCCGCGACGTACACCTCGCAGCCGATTATCGGCTTGACGCCCGCCGCCTTTGCCGCCTTATAGAAGTTGACGGCGCCGTACATGACGCCGTGGTCGGTTATAGCCACGGCGCCCTGCCCCAGCTCCGACACTCGCGCTATGAGGTCGTTTATCCGGCAAGCCCCGTCAAGCAAACTGTACTCGCTGTGTACGTGCAGATGCGCAAAAGCCATGTCCCCCACTCTCCTCTATATTGTCCCGCTCCCGCCCCGCCAATTAATTCCTCGTTCTTTAAAGGTGTCCGGGCACAAAGGGCTTAGAGCTTCCGTTAAAAGTATATCAAAAGCGCGGAAACAAGTCAACGCACCCTCTGTGCCCAATGCTTTACAGTGAGGAGAGGCAAAAAAAGAGAGACAAAAAAAGCTTGACAACGCGTTTCTACTGTAGTAGAATACAAAATATATTCTACTACAGTAGAAGAAAAGGAGTGTTGTCAATGGCTGTCAAATTGTTTGACGCGGAGCTTCGCGTCATGGACGTCTTGTGGAATGAGGGCGCCGTGAGTGCCGCTCATATTGCGGGCGTCCTGAA
>JAISBX010000186.1 GCA_031265965.1 Oscillospiraceae bacterium
GAGAGCCGCCCCGCGCTGTCGATAGCGCCAAGCTCTACGGTTTCGCTCAGAGACGGCGTTACGGCATATGGGTTCCCGGGCGCGACCGAATACAGTGAAAATCTGCCGTCCACAACAAAGGACGTGACGGCGACCGACGGCACGATCAGCAAGCTCGAATACGAAAAAGACGGGACGATGGCTTTCGCGCATTCCGCAAAGGTCAACAGCGGCAACTCTGGCGGTCCGCTCGTGAACGAGGCGGGCGCTGTGATCGGCGTCAACACGTGGGCGGATTCGGAAACGGACGTAAACTTGGCTATCTACAGCGACTATATCATAGACGCGCTGGAGCAGATGGGGGTTTCCTACCGCAGCGTGGGAACTGCGCCCGCTTTTAATGGGAATGAGGAAGATACTCCGGTGGCGCCTATTGTGACGCCTGCGCCCGAACCTGAGCCCACGTTCTGGGAGAACGCAGGAGGTATGGTCGGTATCGCGCTGTTACTCATCATCGGCAGCGCCGCGGGCTTCATAATAAACAAGAAGCGCAAGAATAAGTCTGCCTCGCCGACCATCGGCGCCACAATGCCGGCGGGCGTCACGCAGGCGGCGCAGCTCACAGGCGTCCGCGGCACGGGCGGGCAGTATAACACTATGTCCTTCCCGGTGAACGACCGCATCGCCATAGGGCGCGACCCGGCGCGCTGCGGCGTTATTTTCGCGCCGCAAACCAACGGCGTGAGCTCGTTCCATTGCGAGATAGTCCGCGTGGGAGCGGGGCTGCAGATCATTGACCGGGGCTCCAGCTACGGCACGTTTGTAGGCGGGGCAAAGCTGTCTGTGAACACGCCCTCTGAGCTGAGGGCGGGCGACAGCTTCTATTTGGGCGACAGGCGCAACAGCTTTGTCGCGTATTGACGAGGTGAGACGCCATAAGCCGGTATAACGGGAATACGACGTTCGTCGAGAGGGGCTCCGCCGAAAAGCTGACGCTGAAAGACGTGTTTTCCGACGTGTTCAAAAAGCACAGCCTGCGCGACGGCGAGCGGCTGTTCATGTCCGGCACGTCGATGACCACTCCGGCGCCGGAGAATATGCTGCGGGAATGGCAGAAGCCGTGGCTGTTTATATGGGTACTCGGCGCGTGCCTTATAGTGCTCGCTCTGGGATATATTCTGACGCTTTTAGGGCTGGACACGCCGGCGATCGCCTTTATCGGGACCGCCGCCGTGCCTGTGGCGATGCTGGTGTTCACGTGGGAACTGAACATCCCGCGGAACGTTCCCGCCTACAAGCTGCTGTTTCTGTTTCTGGCGGGCGGTATGCTCTCGCTGGTGGCGACGGGGGTGCTGCTGCCGCTCGAGGTCGGCGAGGGCTTCAACCTGACACATGCCCTGTCAATAGGGATCGTCGAGGAAATCGCTAAGCTCGTCGCGGTAGTCGCCTTTGTCATGCTCGCGAAACGCGGGAACGGCTACACATATATCCTTACCGGGCTGCTGGTAGGGAGCGCTATCGGCAACGGTTTTTCCGCGTTCGAGTCGGGCCTGTATTTTGTCAGGAACGGCAACGATTTCAGCCTCATGCTTGCCCGCGCCATACTCGCGCCGGGCGGCCACGGGCTGTGGGCGGCAATGTACGGCGGCGCGCTTATCATGGCGAAGGGACAGGGCGGGCTTCGGCTAAAACACTTCATCGACAAGCGGTTTCTGCTGTACTTCTTCGCCGCTGTCGGGCTTCACGCGGCATGGGATTGGAACGCGATCCCGTATTTGCCAGTTGACCTGCCGGTATTGGGGGAAATAAGCGTATCCCTGCTTGCGATCACGCTCATCGGTTGGCTGATCCTGCTGACTATTATCAACAAAGGCGTCCAGCAAACCGTTCAGATGTCCGGGCATGGGATGGCGCCCGCCGCGCCGTCCGTCCGAACGGTCTCCATCCGCTGCGTCAGCGGCGCGCTGGCGGGGCAGACGTTCCCGCTGATAGGCGGCGCGCTGGTGTTGGGGCGCGACCCGGCGGTCTGCAATCTGCTGTTTCCCACCGCGACGCCGGGCATAAGCCGCCGCCACTGCACTGTCAGCATGGATCCGCGCGGCGTGCTGCTGACGGACGACGGCTCACGTCAGGGCACCTTTTTAGACGGTGGAAAGCGGCTTGAGGCAAATGCCACTGTGGTGCTGCGCGCGGGGCAGCGGTTTTATCTTGCGTCCGCAAAGGCGATGTTTGAGGTGAAATATTGAGTATGTACAAAGCGATAGCTTTCTCCTCCAAGGGCGGGCATCCCGTCAACGAGGACTCCGTAAAGCTGATACAGGATAATAACAGGCTCATCGCCATCGTCGCTGACGGGCTGGGCTCGCACGGCGGCGGCGACGTGGCCTCCGCCGCCGCGATCGAGGCGATACAAGACGCGCTGCCGGCGCGGGGGATCACGGAGCCGGACGCGCTGCTCCTGTGCCTTGAGGCGGCGAACGCCGCGGTATTGGAGCGCCAGCGGCCCGGAGTCCCGATGAAAAGCACGGCTGTCGTGCTGACGGCGGAGGGCGGAAAGGCGGCCTTCGCCCATGTGGGCGACTCGCGGGGCTACCTCTTCCGCGACGGCCGTATCGCCAGTCAGACGATGGATCACAGCGTGTCGCAGATGTCCGTGCTGCGCGGCGACATTACGCCCGCGCAGATACGCTTCCACGAGAGCCGCAGCAAGCTCCTGCGCGCGCTCGGCGCGGACGACAAGGCGCACGGGGAGATAACGCCGCTCGATGCTCCGCGCAGCGGAGACGCCTTTTTGCTCTGTTCGGACGGATTTTGGGAGTATGTGACGGAGGACGAGATGGAGGTGGACTTGGCGAAAGCGCCCGGTGTGTCCGGTTGGCTGTCGCTCATGCTCGCGCGTATCGGAACGCGCGTCCCCGCCGACCACGACAATCTATCCGCGATATGCGTTATTTGGGGAGGACTGAAATGAAAAGGCTTGGAGCTCTATTTCTCGCGCTGATCGCCGCGTTTATGCTCATGGGCGCGGCGGAGCCGTCCGCGCCGCTTGCGGTATATTACGAAAACCACGTCGGCGAGCCGGGCGTGCTGTCAGTTTATGTGAATGCGAATTACGGCGGTACGCCGGCGGAGGACGATTTTTCGTTTTCGCTCAGCGGACAGCGGCTCAGCCCGCTTGCCCTGTGGACCGTCGCCTCCGCGAACGAGGGCGTGAGCTGGCTGTTCGCTGTCGATATGTCCGGCTCCGTACGCTCCGAGAAGATGGAATTGCTGCGGCAGACGCTGACCGGCCTTGTCGAGGGCTTGGGCGAAAACGACAACGCCGCGTTTCTGCTCATCGGCGACGACGCGAAGGCCACGCCGTTCATTTCAGACAAAACCGAAATGCTGGAGCTTATCGCCGGCCTTGAAACGCGCGGAGAGGATACAAATCTCTACAAAGGTATTGTTACGGCGGCTCAAATACTGCAAACCGACGGATCCGTACACGCCAAACGCTGCGTCGTCGTATTTTCGGACGGCGAGGACGATATTGTCGAGGGCTTTACGCGAGAGGAGGCGGAGCAAGCTGTCGCGTCCGCGTATATCCCCTTTTATACAGTCGCGCTGCAAGACCGGGAGCCGAGCGGCAGGGCAGTGGAGGCCGCAAAGGTGCTGGCCGGATTCAGCCGGAGCTCAGCCGGGGGGACGGGGCACACGCTGAAACCGGGCGGCGACGATCCGGGCGGCATCGCCGCGAGTATCGCTGACAGCGTTCGCGGCGGATATATCGTGTACTTGGCTTTGGCGGACATATCGCTGCCGCAGGATCAAAGCCTGCTGGAAATACGCCTGACCGCCGCCGGACAGAACGCGGAGGACAGCCTTATGGTCAACGCGGCAGAGCTGCGCGCGTGTGTGACCGAGTCCCCGCCGGAAACGCCGGCGCCCGGCCCGGAGCCCTCCCCCGCGGAAACCGACGAGCCTGAACAGGAGCAGGAACCGGAACCGCAAAGCGCCGGGTGGCTCCCGTTTGCCGCCGCGGGCGCCGCCGTGCTGGTTGCCGCCGTGGTTTTAGCCGTTGTGCTGCGCGCCCGCAAAAAGCGCGCGCCGTCCGGGCGGGATATGTCCGCGGCGGATATCGCTCCGCCGGAAAACATTCCGAGGACAGCCGCCGTAACGATACCGCGCCCGCGCTGGCGGTTCACCTTCACGAAGGTGGGGCTTGCGGAGACGGACAGGTACACGCTTGACGTCGCCGACGAGCTGGTCATAGGCAGAAGCGCGGGCCAGCTCACCGTCCCGTCCGATACGCGCCTGTCGTCGCGGCATTGCAGGATATTTACGAGGGACGGTGCGTTTTACGTGGAGGATCTGCGCTCGACAAACGGCACCTATCTCAACGGCGTCCCCGTGGCGCAGCCGCAAAGATTAGAGCAGGATAACATTCTGCTACTCGGGTCGATGGAGCTGCGGGTGACGTGGACGGGAATTTGAGGATAAAGCGCAACGCGCCGCTTGACACGCATACCCGCGTGAATTATACTTGGAGCATCGAATTAAGCGCGATCATCAAACTGTATAAGGGGAGGAATAAGTCTTGAGATTTATCGATGCGACAAAAGAGGACGCGGCCATTGCGCGGGAGAGGAATTATTCGTGGGAGACTCCGCCGGCGCCGATACCGGAGGAACAGATCGCGGAGACGGTTGAGACCGAGATCGTGATAGTGGGGGGCGGCATATCCGGGCTGGCGGCGAGCGCTCGCCTCACGCAGCTCGGCGTGAAGACCGTGGTGCTGGAGAAGAGCAGGGGGCTCGTCGCGCACGGGGCGCACGTCGCGTCCGTCGGCTCGGACATACAGCGCGAGAACGGGGTGCATATCGACAAGGCGCAGTTCGCGCGCGACTGGCTGCACATCAGCGGCAGCCGGGTCAACGAGGATATGCTCTGGCTCTACATAAACCGCAGCGAGGAGGCGTTCAAATGGCTCCTCGACATGGGCGGCGACAACGTGAGCCCCGTGCTGTTCGGCGGCAATTACCGCGGGCCGGATTTCACGGAGTACGCGGGCACGCACTTCATCCAGAACAACGAGAACAGCAAGTACAAGATGGGCGGCGCGCTGCTGATATGCGAGATACTTGACGACGTGACCGTATCGGGTGGCGGAGTGATCGTGCGCGAGACGCGCGCGGAGCAACTGGAAAAACGCGATGGGCGCGTCGTATCGGCGATCGCGAAATGCGCCGACGGCAAGTACCGCAGATATACGGGCACGCGCGGCGTCGTGCTGGCGACGGGCGATATCGGCGCGGACCGCGACATGCTCGAGCATTTCGCGCCCATCGGCCTGATACCCAAGCACAACGGCTACTACCCGCCGGGACTTAACACCGGCGACGGGCATAAGATGGGCCGCTGGATGGGCGGAGCGTTCGAGCCCGCGCCGTGGGCCGTCTCGCTTCACCTGATCGC
The DNA here is from genome assembly GCA_031265965.1 of Oscillospiraceae bacterium. The sequence goes on from JAISBX010000186.1 coordinate 5,437, forward strand.
CTACGCCATGTACTGCTTTTTCTTCCTTCACGTGAATAAACAGGGCAGGCGCTACATGAACGAGGACACGTGGGTGCAGGCAAAATCCGTACGTACGCTTATGCAGCCGGACGGCTCGTGGGCGTTTTCCGTGTTCGACTCCAAGTGGTACGACGAGGTGGCGAGGCTCGCGCCGATTTCCGGCGGGCAGTTCACCGACTCGCTCATCGCGATATACGGGCGCACGTGGGAAGAGGACGGCGAGATGGTAAAAAAAGGCATCGAGCACTACCTTGAAAACGGTATGTGCGTGCAGGCGGACACGCTGGAGGAGCTGGCTCGCAAGATGGACGTGCCGGAAGAAAACCTCGCGGCGGCCGTCAAACGCTATAACGAGATGTACAAGCAGGGCCGGGACGACGACTACGGCAAGCGCTCCGAGCTGCTCACCGCAATAGACAAGCCCCCGTATTACGCGCTCAAATGGGGTCCGTCGCTGCTGAACGTGTTCGGGGGCTTCCTGACCGACACGAAGCTGCACGTCCTCGACAGCGCCTACGTCCCAGTACCCGGACTGTACGCGACGGGCATGATCGCCGGCGGGCTCTACGGGGTGGACTACCCGCTGCTTTTCAACGGCAACAGCAACGGCCGCTGCCTGACGTGGGGCCTCCTGCTGGCCGACACCATAGTCGAGGAAGCACAGCGCGCCTGACGGCA
>JAISBX010000002.1 GCA_031265965.1 Oscillospiraceae bacterium
TGGTATAATAGCACGTGATGAATTATTATGCAATAGGTTTTTAGAAAAATTTTTGAAATACACGGTAATTTAAGAAACTTTGTATAATTTTATGGATAATATTCATCAAATATTCATCCCGTGCCAGATAATACATACAGGACGGCGGACACGCAATGTGTTCGCCGTCCTGTATGTAAAGTGTTGTGAGAGTGGGGGACGCGCTATGACAGGCGTGCCAGCTCAACGTCGATATGGGAGGTGATTTCACGGAGATGTTGCGCATACTCAGCACGAGTGACCTCGTCCATGCGCATTTGCGGTCCCGAAATGCTTATTGCTCCAATAGGATTGCCTGTTGCAGATAGCAACGGTATTGCCACGCATATTACCCCATCTTCGTATTCCTCTAGGTCGTAGGCAATACCTTCGACGCGTATGGCTTCAAGCTCCGCGAGCAATCTGTCCATGTCGGTGATTGTGTTGGCAGTGAATGGGTGAAACTCCAGACGATCAATAAGCTCGAGCTTTTTTTCCTCATCCAAGAAAGCGAGTATCGCCTTTCCGTTCGCCGCGCAATATACAGGGAGACGCTTTCCAACACTCGTGCCTATGCGTATGGAGTGCGAACTCTCCTTTTTCGCAATGTAGACGATATCGGTTTTGTTGAGTACCGCGAGATTAACCGTTTCACCAGTGAGTTCCAACAAACGATTGAGATACGGTTCGCAAATGTCCGCCAAGTCGCCACGCGCACGCATTGCGATCGTAAATAACTCAAGACCAAGGCGGAATTTCCCTCCCGGTTCGTCTTGCTCCAATAACCCCTCGTTTTTGAGCGTGTTCAAAATACCTGCCGCAGTGCTCTTATGCAGACCAACAATACGGCTGATGTCGGTCAACCGTAACGCTGGCTCGTTGTAAAAGCAACGCAGAATATTTGCCGCGCGCGAAATAGACTGAATACCGCTCTGTCCCTGATTGCCGTTTGTCATTTTCTCAACTCCTCGTCAGCAAATTAAATCATTTTAACTATTTAACTATGGCACAGGCCCGATGTTGTGCCGCGCAGTGGTGTATTAAAAATTGCCGTGTAGCTCATGATACATCATTGCCAAACATTTTACAATAGAAGATCGACACGGTTGCATTTTGTACATGGGTGTGGTAAAATAAAACGAAATGCAAAATTATATCGGCGGAGGGTACAAAAATGGCGGTTGCGAAATTTGACCCGCGGGAATTGGAAAAAGCGGGAGAGCGGGAACTGTTTATGATGGGAAGTGTGCCGTTGTACGATTATCCCGTTACACCGCGCGAGGCTTATAAGGAGCTTTACAGGCGGCGGCCTGTCTGGCAGATGACAAGTATTGATTCGCAGATGTTTGCCCCCAGAATAAACCCTGACAACATCGCTCGCGCGATGGTTATGGATGGTGGCGCTCCCGACACGGTTCCTCAGGGCGGAAAAGATATGTTCGGTATAGAGTGGGAGTTTGTTCGGCAGGTAGGCGGCTCGATGGTGCGACCCGGAAAGCCGTTGCTGGAGGACGCGAATGACTGGCGTGAGACAATAGTGTGGCCCGATCTTGATTCATGGGATTGGAATGCCGCTACGCGCGAGAACGAAAGCTACCTCAGTGACGTGTATTTCAACGAGTGCTGGCTTCAGAACGGCTGGTTCGAGAGGCTTATAACATTTATGGACTTTGAAGGCGCAATCATGGCGCTTTTTGATGACGATCAGAAAGACGCTGTCAAAGAACTCTTTGACAAGCTGTCCGACTTCTATATTGATTTGCTTGGGAGATTTTTCCGCTCATTTCCAAAAATAGACGCAATGTTCATCCACGACGACTGGGGGTCGCAGAAAGAGAGCTTCTTTTCGCCCGCACTCTGTGAGGAAATGGTAGTTCCCTATATGCGGAAAGTCACAGACTACATACACTCGACGGGACGCGTCGCGGAGTTGCACAGTTGCGGCCAGATATTTAAGCAGGTGCCGAACATCATAGCAGCAGGATGGGATACGTGGTACGGGCAGACGATGAACGACTCGCAGAAGATATACGAGGTCTATGGCGACAGCTTGGTGCTTGGTGTGATTCCGGATGTGTTTGACCCGGAAAATACATCACCGGATGAGCAGAGGGCTAGGGCGCGGCGGTATGCTGAGAAATTTTGCGATCCCACCCGACCGTCTAAGTTCAGTGCGTACGGAATGTCAATGCTCACGCCCGCGTTCCGAGAGGAGCTGTACAAGCAGTCCCGCATGAGATACGGAGGATAGATGTCCCGCGTCACTTGCGAAGCGATAAATACGGAGCGAAATTTAGAATGCATTATAAAATAGGTATAGATATAGGCAGTACGACGGTCAAGACCGTTGTGCTGTCGGAGGCCGGAAGGGTGATATTCCGCGCGTATGAGCGGCACTTTTCAAAGGTCAGGGAGAAGGCGGCGGAGCAGTTGTGCGCGGCGGGAGAGCTCTTGGGCGGCGCGAATGCGTCGGTCGCCATAACGGGCTCGGCGGGGCTCGGCGTCTCAAAAGCGACGGGCATACGCTTTGTGCAGGAGGTTTACGCGACGGCCTCGGCCGTCCGTGAGCGCGTTCCCGGCGCCGACGCCGTGATCGAGCTCGGCGGCGAGGACGCCAAGATCATCTTCTTCGGCGAGAGTCTCGAGGAGCGCATGAACGGCTCGTGCGCCGGCGGCACGGGCGCGTTCATCGACCAGATGGCTACGCTGCTGAACGTGAGCGTACAGGAGCTCGACGCGCTCTCGCTCCGTTGCGGGCAGATATATCCCATAGCCTCGCGCTGCGGAGTGTTCGCCAAATCTGACATTCAACCCATATTGAATCAGGGCGGCAGGCGCGAAGACGTCGCCGCTTCCGTTTTTCAGGCGGTGGTGGACCAGACCGTGACGGGCCTGACGCAGGGCCGCGAGCTGCGCGGCAGGATAGTGTTTTTGGGCGGCCCCCTCACGTTTCTCGCGGGTCTGCGGAAGCGGTTCGTTGAGACGCTCAAGCTCGACGCGGAGCACGCCGTGTTCCCGGAGAACGCCGACTGCTTTGCCGCTCTTGGCGCCGCCATGCTCTGCGAGGACGGGGACGCGGCGCCGTTCGGCGATACGCTGCGCCTCCTTGAGGGCTCCGCCGGGCGCGCGACTCCCACCGACACGCTTGAACCGCTGTTCGACTCCGAGGGGCAATACGCCGTGTTCAGGGCACGGCACGAGGCCGCGTCGCCCGCGCCGTGTGACGCCGACGGCTATACGGGCGACGGGTATCTCGGCATAGACGCCGGCAGCACGACGACAAAGCTCGTGCTCATAACGCCGGACGGCGGCATCCTGTACAGCTACTACGGCCCGAATCTGGGCGACCCCGTTTCGATAGTGCACGGGCGCCTCAAGGAGATACGCGAACGCTTCGACGGCCGCGTTGACATAAGGGCGGGCGCGGTCACGGGCTACGGGGAGGATCTCATAAAAAACGCCTTCGGCGTCGATATAGGCGTCGTTGAGACCGTGGCGCACTACCGCGCGGCGCGGCACTTCGACCCCGGGGCGGATTTTGTCATAGACATCGGCGGACAGGACGTAAAGTGCTTCAAAATACGCGCGGGCGCGATCGACGGCATAATGCTCAACGAGGCGTGCTCGTCCGGCTGCGGCAGCTTCATAGAGACGTTCGCGCGAGCGCTCGGCTACGGTATAGAGGACTTCGCGCGTCTGGGGCTGTTCGCCGGGGCGCCCGCGAACCTCGGCTCGCGCTGCACCGTGTTCATGAACTCCAGCGTAAAGCAGGCGCAGAAGGACGGGGCGTCCGTAGAGGACATATCGGCGGGCCTGTCTATATCCGTCGTCAAGAACGCCGTATACAAGGTGATACGCGCCGCGTCCGCGGACGAGCTCGGGCACAGGATAGTGGCGCAGGGCGGGACGTTCCTCAACGACGCGGTGCTGCGCGCGTTCGAGCGGGAGCTCGGCGTCCCGGTCACGCGGCCCACGATAGCCGGGCTCATGGGCGCGTACGGGGCGGCGCTCATCGCCGCCGGCTCCGGAACGTCAGTCTCCACGCTTTTGGACGCGGACGCGCTTGACAGCTTCACCCACACGGCAAAACCGACGGTGTGCGGGGGCTGTTCAAATAAGTGCGCGCTAACGGTAAACACGTTCGGCGGACAGCGGCGGTACATATCCGGAAACCGCTGCTCAAAGCCGCTGGGCGTCGAGCCGGACGGCGGGCCAAACCTCATGCGGTACAAGTACGAAAAGCTGCGCGCCATGAACGGCGCGGGGGGCGGCACAGGCGGGCGCGGGCGCATAGGCATACCGTTCGGGCTGAATATGTACGCTGATCTGCCGTTCTGGTTCGAGTTTTTCACAGCCCTCAACTTCGAGGTGGTGCTGTCGCCTGAATCATCGCGCGAGCTGTACATAAGAGGCCAGCGCACTATCCCGTCCGATACCGTGTGCTACCCCGCCAAGCTCATGCACGGCCACGTGGAGAGCCTCATGGACATGGGCGTCGAGACGATATTCTACCCCTGTCTCCCGTACAACTTCGACGAGGGCATAAGCGACAACAACTACAATTGCCCCGTCGTCGCGTATTATCCGGAACTGCTGGCGGCGAATGTGGCGCGGCTAAAAGATATTAGCTTCCTCACGCCTTACTTTGGCCTGCACAACCCGCGCGGCTTCGCAAACGCCGCCGGCGACTATTTTTTCGAGCGCTTCGGGGTCCCGCGCCCGGAGACGCGCGCGGCGGCCCGGCGCGCGTACGCCGCGCACGCGCGGTTCCGGCGCGAGACGGCCGCCGAGGGGGCGCGCATCGTCGCGTACGCGCGGGAGCGCGGTATGAGGATAATAGTGGCGGCGGGCCGGCCGTATCACATCGACCCGGAGATAAACCACGGCATAGACTCGCTCATAACGTCCTACGGGCTCGCGCTCATAACAGAGGACTCCGTCTCGCAGCTCGTGAGCAGGAAGCGGCTCGGAGTCCTCAACCAGTGGACGTATCAGGCGCGAATGTACGCCGCCGCGCGCTATGTGCGCTCACAGAGCGATATGCAGCTCGTGCAGCTCGTGTCGTTCGGCTGCGGGACAGACGCTATAACCTCCGACGAGCTGCGCGACATACTCGAATCCGGCGGCAAGCTGTACACACAGTTCAAGATCGACGACGTAAACAATCTGGGAGCAGTGCGCATACGGCTCAGAAGCCTGATCGCCGCGCTACCGGAGCTCTCCGCGCGGCCCTCAACGCCGGCCCCGCAAGCCCGCGCGGGAGCGTGACCGTATGGCGCGACTGAAATACGGCAAGGACGGCCGCCTGCTTTTCACAAAAGACATGAAGCGCGAGTATACGCTCCTCATGCCGCAAATGCTCCCCGTAACGTTCACGATGATGAAAAACATCTTCGAGCACTACGGGTACAAGGCCGACATGCTCACCTCCTCGCACCGGGGCATAATCGACACAGGGCTGAAGTACGTACACAACGACACGTGTTACCCCGCGCTTCTCGTCATAGGCCAGCTCATAGACGCCGTGAACAGCGGCGCGTACGATAAACATAAGGTGGCGCTTCTCATCACGCAGACCGGCGGAGGGTGCCGCGCGTCGAACTACATACACCTGCTGCGCAAGGCGCTGCGGCGCGCCGGGCTCGAGTACATACCCGTTGTGTCCGTGAATCTTTCCGGACTGGAGCGCAACCCCGGCTTCGGGCTGTCCCTGCCCATGATACGCCGTCTCGCTGCCGTCATGCTGTACGGGGATCTGCTCCTGTGGCTTGCCAACCAGTGCAAGCCGTACGAGCTCTCCGCCGGAGCGTCCGACATACTCACCGCCCACTGGACCGATACGCTCATAACGCTGTTCGGGCGCGGCAAGGGCATGTCGAGACCGGATATGGCGCGTTACATGACGGAGATAGCCGCCGATTTCGCCAAAATAGAGCGCTCCGGCGCGCCAAAGACCCGCGTGGGAGTCGTGGGCGAGATATATGTGAAATACGCCCCGCTCGGCAACAACAATCTCGAGGACTTCCTGCTGTCGGAGGGCTGCGAGCCCGTCGTCCCCGGCCTTACCGACTTTATGATATTCAAGGTGAACAACAGGGTCACGGACGCCGGACTGTACGGCGGCGGCAGCTTGAAGAAGCTCGTCGCGGGGATATTTCAGGGATACCTCGAGAGCTTGCAGCGCGTGATGATAGACGCTGTGAAAAGCCGGCCGGAATTCCGCCCGATGCGCCCGTTCGCCGAGCTGCGCGGGCTCGTGAAGGGTTATCTCGGCTACGGAAACAAGATGGGCGAGGGCTGGCTGCTGACGGCAGAGATGCTCGAGCTCATACACGACGGCGCCGGCGGTATCGTGTGCGCGCAGCCGTTCGGCTGCCTGCCCAACCACGTCGCCGGCAAGGGGATGATCCGCAAGCTGAAGGACGACTACCCGCGCTCGAACATAGTGGCGGTGGACTACGACCCCGGCGCGACGCGCATAAATCAGGAAAACCGCATAAAGCTCATGCTGGCAAACGCGGCGGCGCCGAGGAGCAGTGAAAAAATCGAAATATTCGGAGGAAAGAATGAAAAAGACGAATTTGATACGGCGCGCGGCGATTTTGCTGCTGTGCGCGGCGATGGCGGCGGCGCCGCTGACAGGCTGCGCTGACACACAGGCCGAGGAGACTCCCGAGACAGCGCCGCAGACGGATGAAAGCTCGCCGCAGACGGGCGCCGATGTGGAAACGCCTGCGGAGACCTCACCGGAACCTTCAGCGGACAGCTCACCGGATTTCGCCGCGGCGAACGCGCTGCTGCCGCCATCGACCGTGATGATGACGATTAACGGCGAGAGCGCGCTGTGGGACGAGTATTTCTTCGCGAACTACGCCGTCATTTCAAGCGTGGCCTCAAATATGGCCTCGTCGTTCGGCGCGATGCCGGACTGGGATTTTCAGCTTACGGAGGATATGACGTTCGGCGAATTCGTGGCCGACGCCGCGTATAACGAGATGCTCACGAGCAGGGCGGTCGATGTCGGGGCGCAATCTCTGGGCATATCGCTCACGGACGAGGCGCGCGCCGATATTGACTCGCAGGTGGCGGCTCTGGAGGCTCAGCTCGGAGGCGCGGAGGAGCTTGCCGCTTATTTCGAGAGCGTGTACTGCTCGGAGGCAATGTTCCGCCGCATGATGGAGACGGACTATCTGCGGAGCCTCTGTTTTGCCGAGCTGTACGGCGAAAACGGCGGGAATCTGTCCGACGGGGATATTGACAGCTATGCCGAGACGAACGGCTTTATGATGGCAAAGCACATACTCAAGCTCACAATGGACATGTCCACGAGACAGCCGCTGCCGGACGACGAGATAGCCGCGGCGCGCGCGGCGGCGGACGAAATATTGGCGGAGCTCGACGGTTACTCCGGCGACGATTTCGGCGGCCTTTTCGACGAGCTGATGAACGCGCACAGCGAGGACTCGGGCCTTCCGGGCAATCCGGGCGGGTATCTGTTCGCCCCGGGCTCGATGGTGGCGTCGTTCGAGGACGCGACGCGCGCGCTGGAGATCGGCGAGCACAGCGGAATAGTGGAATCCGAGTACGGGCTGCATATCATATACAGGCTGCCCGTCGACTACGACGCCTCGCCGTCCTCGGCGTCAGGCTACACGCTGCGCTATATGGCGGCGAGCGAGCTGTTCGAACGCACCGCGCTGTCCACATGGCGCGACTCGCTGACCGTAGAGCTCACGGACGCATACACGTCACTGGATCTCTCCGGTGTGTTTTAGAGTGGCGTAGGCGAGGGGTTGTGTGCCTTTTAAGCCCGCTTGACATGGCGGGCTTTATGCTGTAATATTGATTAAACTCAGATAAACGAATAAATAGGGGGACTAGATGACGCTTGACGGGAAGACCGCCGTTATAACCGGCGCGTCGCGTGGGATCGGCAGGGCTATCGCGCTCCGGTTCGCGCGGGAGGGCGCGGGCGTGGCGGTGATATACGCGGGGAACGCGGACAAGGCGGGCGAGGTCTGCCGCGAGGCGCTGGAGCTCGGGGCGCCGCGCGCGGAGGCGTATAGGTGCGACGTGGGCGATTTTGAGACGGTAAAGAGTACGGTGGGCGGCATATGCGAGGCGTTCGGGACGGTGGACATACTGGTCAACAACGCCGGCGTGACGCGCGACGGGCTCGTCATCGCCATGAAAGAGGCGGCGTTCGACGACGTGATAAG
>JAISBX010000044.1 GCA_031265965.1 Oscillospiraceae bacterium
CCGCGGGCGCAGGCCTCTATGTCGACCGAGTCCTTCAGCACCGTCGTCATGCCTATGATGACGTTCATGGGCGTGCGCATCTCGTGGCTCATCTGCGAGAGGAAGTCGCCCTTGGCGCGGCTGGCGTTAACGGCGGCGTCCAGCGCTTGGCGGAGCTGGCGCTCGCGCCTTACGTGCAGGAAAACATTGAAGCAGCCGCTCACGACGACTACGGCGACACAGGCGATAAGTACGACGGAAATAGTCCGCAGCAGCCTGCGCACGGATATGATCTGCTCGTCCGTTATGTCGATGCCAGCGATTGCCACGACGCTCCCGCCGTCCCGCGAGTACACGGGCGCGAAAGCCGACAGCAGTCCGTTGAAGCCCGCAGAGTATATTGAGAATTTCGTCGTGGCAGCCGTTCCCTTCAGCGCCTCCAAGGGGGCGTCCTCTATCGCCAGAAGCTCAGATGTCAGCGTGTACGAGTCCTCGGTGACGTCGTTGTCACAAACGGGCTGGAACATCAGCTCTCCCCCGCTCTTGGATATGACGGGTATGTAGTAATACGCGTACAGCACGGCATTCTCGTCGGCAAAGGCTATGATACGGTCTTTGACCTCCATGTACAGCGGCTTGTCCATATCTCCCGGCGCGCGGAGCTGAGCCACCTCCTCCGGCTCGAGCTGAGACGCGAGGTTGCGGCTGACCGCGAGGAGGCGCTGCTTGATATCCTCGTCCATGTATTCCGACACGGATCGTATCATGGACGCCGTGAATATGGACAGCAATAGCATGAGCAACGCGGAAATCAAGAACATCCCGATCCCCGCCTTGTCAAGCGTTTTTCTATGCAAATCGATCACTTTATCACACTGTCCCTGTCATGTTGAGTTACAAGATGTTATTGCCATTATATTACACGCTGTCAATAATGGCAAGGAATTTTGCGCGCGGCTGGACATTCCCTATACAACCCCTCCTATATGCCCCTTGCCAATATGCGGAAAGTATGCTATATTGGCAATGTTGAAATACATAATTTATATGTCCGGGGTGTGATGTATGCAAACATATATGCGAAAACGCGCGATTGAACCGGGTAGGGCCTCTGCCGAGCGGGTGCGGGACGATCCGCCGCCGTCCGCCGCCATCCCCAACTCCTCGCTGCTCGGCGAGATAGAGGGGCTGGAGCGCACGCCCGTAAGCCTCACCGCGGCTATGAATGCACGCATGGCGGAGCGCTTCGGCGCGCCGCTCACCGGCTTGCGCGTGTTCGAGGACGCGGGGCTGCGCGAGATGGGGCAGCGCGGCTACGCGCGCGGCAACGAGATACACCTCGCCGAGGGCGAGCTCGGGCGCGGCGGCGACGAGGTCCTCATGCACGAGGCCGGCCACGTCGTCCAGCAGGGCATGGGAGCGGCGCGCGGGAGCGGCATACTGCACAGCACGGGACTGGAGATGCAGGCAGACGCTGGCTTCGCGGCGCCCGCAGGCTTCACCATGCCCGCAGGCGGCGCCGGGCCCATACAGGGCTTCGAATGGCCTTGGCGCAAACGCCGTGACGCGGAGGAGCGGGCAAAAGCCGAGTCGCTCGGGCAACAAATAACGCAAACGAATCGAAACACCTTTGAGCCTGCAAATCGAGTAAGCTTTGCCGGGCTGAACGGAAAACGTATGCGCAAGAATATGCAGTATATGCAAATGGCTCAAAGGGATATGGGCGTCGGCGTAAACGCGATCATAGGGACCGCACCGGGAGGCCACGGGTCTGATTCAATAGCGAGCGATGCGGTAGCCAACGCACATGCGGTGACCCGCAATATAAGGTACAACACGGCAGTTGGCGACAAACCCGTAGAACCTATCCAGCGAATAAACGACAGAGGAGGCTACGACTACCGCGCCACAAACGACAACTATGCGGGGGCGCACGAGTACGGGCACATCGTCACCTTTGATATCGCGAAACGTATGTACGGCGAGGGAGACGAGGGAGGATACGCGAACGATGTGAACAACAGATGGACGGCGCAGGAGATCGTGCGCGAAAGCGGGATGAACGCGGCAAGAAACAGCAAGTCGTTCCGGAAAGCGCTCGCCGGAAAAGCCGGCATCCAGTTGGGCCGCAGGAATATGGATGAGTTGTCGCCGGAGGAAATCTCAAGTATGCAGTCCGCTCTCACGCCGAGGAACCTGCACAAGATGGGTTATCTCTCGGGGTACGGCGCGACGAACCACGACGAGACGATAGCCGAGTCGTTCGCCGATGAGTACAGGACTCGCAACAAGAAAGAAAAGGAGAAAGGCCGCTGGTTTAATTTTGGGCGCAAAAAGACGCCCAGCAATCCTTTCGCCCGAGAAGTCGTAAACGTCTCAAAACAGCTCACAACAAGCCTCTCTCAGAACGAGCAAAATGGTTCACAGGCCGGCTCCTACGTTGCGGACTTTAAGGAGCGCCATGCAGGATTTCGCAACCAAAACCAAGAAGCTTACTTGGCGACCGAACAAACCAAACAATCGGTGAAAGCCCACTGGAAGCGTGAAGAGACCAATCAGGATTTGCGTGCGAACACTATCTCTCTACGTATTGTCTCGAGCGGAGGGGCGGACATCCCCGCTTTTATGACCACAACCGACGCCGCCCACACCAAAGCGAAAGCCATGAACCCAAACGACGAAGTGATGGAGCTGACCATGAGAGTCGGTCTTATGAAGCAGGTATTGGACGACTGGGAGCGCCGCTATCCCGCACAGGCCGCCGCGGCGCCTGCGGCGGCGCCATAGCGCTACTGTCAAGCGTCCGACGCGTCGGACGGGGCGTCATCTGCCGGCTGTCCTCTGTCAACTGCCGGCTGACCGCCGTCCGGCGGGGGCGGGGGCTCGTATTCCTCTTCTGAGTACGCGCGCAGCGCGTTCTCTACTTGCTCCGCCATTACCGCCAGATTTCGCGAGAAACGCATACGCTCCGCGGTTTTGCGCTCTATTATCGCCTCGTATTTGAAAGCCGCCCTGCTCAGAACGCCGTGCATCTCGCCGTCTCCTGCGGCTTTTGCGGCGTCCGCCCTCTCCCGCAAGGACGCGAGGCGCTCTCTGTCGCTGTCTATGTCTAAGAACGGGTACATTTTTCGCAGCGACACGTTGCCTCGGGTGTCCAGCAGGGATCGCAGCTCCTCCGTGACGCTGCGCGCCGACCGCAGCACGTCGCGCACGGCCACGCCCACGGGACTGTTCGGTTCGCTGCTATTCGTATACACCGCGTCCTTGTGGTACCCGTGTACGTTCAGGTCTTTGTACTTACTTTCAAACATCTTGCGCTGCCGCTGCATCTTGGGAACGGACAGCCCGGCAGTGCGTTCGAGAGCGCTGTTGAGCACCATCTCGAACCGCCCCTCCAGCGCGGCTCCTACAAGCTTTCCCCTGTTCATATTGAGCTCCGCGACGGCTTTGCCGCTCTCCGGCAGATCTTCCCGGTTCCGATAGCGGTCCTGTGGCTCTCCGCGCTCGGCTTCGCCCGTGATACCCTCCGCGCCGTCGTCGCCGCCCTCGGTCTCCCGCCTGTCCCGCTCGTCGCCTATGAGCGCGCCGCGCTCCTCGATCCGTCTCTGCTTGCGGCTGTTGACCGATACGCCGCCGCTCAGAACGAGACGGTACACGGGATCGCTGTCCCGCAGGCCTCCCATCCCGACTGACTCAAGCTGCATACGTCTCAGCTCGTTCTCAGCGCGCGCCTTTGGCGCGTCGGCACGTTTCCACGGCGGCTTTGATTTTTTCGCACTAAAGCTTTCCAATTACACCCTCCAAGGCGGTATAGGTATATAACAATGATATCTGAAAAATCGAGTAACAGTTCGCGCGCTCAGCGCGACGGTGACCGCGCCGGCCGGCAGAGAGACGAATCCGCGCGCGCCGACCGGCGCGCCGATGGTCAATCGCCGTCCGCTTTATCAGCGGCGCCCGGCGCGGCTTCACTGTCCGCCGCCGCGTCGTCGCTGCTGTACGGATCCGGGCTGTCCTCTATCGGTCCGGCTATGTCTATGGGGCTGACGTCTATTATGGGCAACTCCGCTCTTCTCGGGTTCCTCGATGCCGGAGCGTTCCAGAGCGCTCCCGCGCCGCCCGCGCCGTTCGACTGCACGACAGCGCCGTTCGACATAGGCTCCCCTCCCCCGCCTACGCTCTCCGGCGCCGTTCTCGACAGTGTGACGGAGTTCAGCCCCGCCGCCGACTCATAGTCCAGCTCCCCGCCGTATCCCCTGATGAAATCCAGCGCCGCCGCCTCTCTGGCGTCCTGCGGCTCGAGCGGATTGACCGCGCCGCCGCCGAACACGAGCCTCACCGTCGCCGTGCCCGCCGCCACGGAGCATTGCAGCGTTATGCTGCCCCTGCCCGACACGCGCCTCGCGCACAGCGTAAACAGCTCCTCAAGCGAAACGGCGAACTCCGCGTAGAATACGCCGGGCAAGTCGTTCTCCATCAGGAGCTTCTTTATCTGTGGCAGGACCTCATAGAAGCTCTCGGGCTTCGGCTGAAGCGTTATCTCGACGCGCGACCGCCCGCTTCCGAAATATACGACCGACAGCACCGTTATGTTGCCGCCCTCGCCCTGCGCGTACTCGTCATAGCCGGCCATGATCTCCGCCGCAGCGTCGTCGGCCTTCACGCTGTCGGCCAATTTGTCCAGCAGCGCCGGCAGTCTGCTCTCGGCGAAGCTCTGCCCGTCCCGCGTCGTATTGAGGATGTCCTGGCTGAGCAGCAGCAGCCTGTCGCCCTCCTCCAGCTTGCTCTCCATCAGCCGGTACGAGACGTTGCGGCTGATGGCCAGCGCCTGCGACATCGAGTGCGGCAGATACTCGCTCGGTCCGCCCGCCCTCAGGTGCAGCGGATTCGAGTAATCGGCGTTCACGTAATTGAGCAGCCCCGTGGATCTGTTCAGTACGCCTATGAACGCGGAGGCTGATATCTTGCCCAGCCACGCGTTGTACATCTCCGTATTGATCGCGTTCACCGTCTCGTCAACGGGCAGGCCGCGCATAAGCTCCATCTTTATCATCGTCTTTGCCACTATCGCGTACAGCGTTGCCGACATGCCGCGCGAGCTCATCTCCGCCGCCACTATCCCCAGCTTCGACGCATCGATATTGAAATAATCGTAGAAACCGACGCCAAGCTCCTGCGACGGGTGCGTCAATCCGGCTACGGAGTACCCCTTTTGGCTGTTTATCGGCTTCGGGAGCACCGACTCCGATATGCTGCGCATCAGCTTGAGCTCCGATTCCATGCGGTCCTCCGACGCCGCGACGGCGGCGATACGGCGCGTATAGCTCTCCAGATCGCCCGTCATCTTCTCGAACGCCTCGCTGAGTTGCTGTATCTCGTCGCCCGTTTTCAGCGTCGACGCGTATTTCAGCGTGTCGCCCTGAACAAACTCAGAAACGCTCCTCGTGAGCTCCGCGAGCGGGTTCGTTATCGTCCGTCTGGATATCATCGTGAGTATAGCGACCCCAACGATTATCAGCGCGACGCTCACCGCGCCCGGCAACATAAACGACCACACGCTCCTTACGACGCTTTCCACGCCTATGTTCATTTCCAGCACGGCGACAAGCGTCCCCTCCGAATTGAATATCGGCTGCCACACCTTTGTCCGCTTCGAGTACTCGGGGGTTTCCTCCATAATAAGCAGCTCATCCGGCGGGCTGTCCGCCGTTTCCACGTAGTCGCGCAAATGCTCGTACTCGAATTCCGTATACGCGAACGTGTCTCCCAAGGACATATATGCCTCAGTGTCGTCGCCCGGCCAGAAGGCGTCGGCTATGAACACAAAATCGTCCTCGCGCGGCTTGAATATGAACAGATAGTCCGCCTCGAGCACTCGCTTGACAAGGCCCAGCTCGGTTATCATCTCGTCATAGTCCGCGTCGGTTTCCCCCGTCAGATAGTATTGCTCCAGCTTGTCGCCGTCGAGCATAATATCGTCTATTACCTCCGTGACGCGCCGGAAGCGATCGTTTGTGAGCTCTATGTGATCGTAATACATCACAAAATAGCCGACGACGGTGACCCCCACCGCCAACACGACCGCAAACACTATAAACATCGTTATCAATTTCGAGCGCAGGCTTCTTTTCATCCCAATCTTCCCCACAATCATTCAAGCTCTCCGAAAACTAAATCAGCGTATTCCCTAAAGTCCTCGCGCACGACTACAATATCGTTCTTTTTCATCTCGCGAACAGCGGAGATAAGCAAATGCCGCATGTTCAGCTCCGTCCCCTCGTCCGCCGCCGCGAACGCGGCACTCAGCACTATGTTCTTGATGTGGCCGCCGGAGAGCTTGAACTTCTCCGCCATGTAGCTCCAGTCCACACCGTCGCTCACGGGCAGCCGCTCCGGCAAGGTCTTTATGTATATCTCGCGTCTCGCGTCGGCGTCCGGGAACGGGAACGCCACCAGATACGTTATCCTGCGCATAAACGCGGCGTCGATATTTTGGCCGAGATTAGTGGACAGCAGCGTCACTCCGTCGTGCTCCTCTATTTGCTGGAGCAGATACGCCACCTCTATGTTAGCGTGCCGGTCGTGCGAATCCTTTACCTCGCTACGTTTGCCGAATATGGCGTCGCACTCGTCAAAAAACAGGATACACCCCGTTTTTTTCGCCTCCGAGAACACCGCCTCCAGATTTTTCTCCGTCTCGCCTATATATTTGGACACGATCTTCGAGATATTAATGCGATACAGCGCCAGATTCAGTTCGCCCGCTATTATCTGCGCGCACATCGTCTTTCCCGTGCCCGGCGGCCCGGACAGCAGTATGGACAGGCCCTTGCCGTAGCTCAGCGAGTCCGCGAACCCCCACTCGGAGAACACCCTATACCGGCTCGTCACGTGTGTACACGCCTGTCTGAGCAGGTCAAGCTGCCGCTTGGGCAGCGCGATGTCGTCCCACGAATACCGGGGCGCGAGCCGTGTCGCGAGCTTATCGAGATTGTGCGACGCCTGCGAGGCGCATATAGTCTGCATGGCGCGCTTGTCCGCCGCCTCGCCCGCTCTTATGAGCGCGTCCGCCTGCTCCGCCGCGTTCTTTATCTGCGACGGCTCCAACGCGTACATCTCCGCGAGCTCCGGCAGGCTCACGTCTCCGCCCAGCTCCACAGCGCCCATGTAATGTGTAAACAGCCGCAGCCGCTCCGACGAGTCCGGCGACGTCACCTCTATATTGACCGCCGTATTAACGCCTTCAAACCTCCGCTGCTTGCCCGTGATAAGAAACGTGACGCCGTCCGCCGCGCCGAGCTTGCCAAGCTCCAGATACTCCTCCGTGCGCGCGTCCTCGCCCTGCCCTACCTCTCTCTCCCTCTCAAACGAGTGCAGGCAGAGGTGCGCGCCGTAGAGCTTCGCCATTGCCGCGCCGTCCTCGGCGGCGTCCGCTCCGGCGGCTGAGACGTCGGCAAACAGGCAGGCGCGCCCGCTCCTTACCGCCCAGTGCTTCAACTGAAACCGCCTCCCGCTTCCCGCGGCGCCCGTTATCTGCACAAACGCGCTGTCAAGCCCCGCGCCCGCCGCGCCGTCTATGCGCTCCGCCACGGCGCCGCCCGTCACGAGCTCGCCCACGCCGTCCGCCGCGCCGTCGAACAGCTCGAAGCCCTTGGGAGGACGCGGCTCCCCCGATATTATGTAGTCAAGTACAAAACCGCGCAGCTTCAGCATACCCTCGTCCAGCGCGCCCCTGTCAAACAGCGAGACGAACGCGTCCCCCGCCCGGACCCGCTGCGCGTACTCCTCCGCTATGCCTCCGGACGGCATATACAGCCCGACCGCCAGCCACACGCCCGCGTATTTCTTCGATATGTCGTCCTGAAGGTACCCGAACATTTTGGCGTATTTCACTTGTATCTCCCCGGCACACGCGAGCACAACGCAACCGCGCTCAAACTCGTCCGTACAAAAACGTTCAAATACCCGCTGTATCGGGTACGTCCCGGGCGTCTCGCGAAGCCTCATCCGTATGCTGTCCTCCGCCAGCCTCAACTCGTCCGCCGCGTCCTCCGCCACCCTGTTATACAGGCTGTCCGGCGCCGCCGTCTCCAGATTGTGTTCAAACTCCTCCGGCGATACCACTACGCCCAGCATATCCCTCAGCTTGCTGTTCGGGCCGATCCATCTGTGGCAGTTGTAATATAAATACAATCTGTAATCGAGCGTCAGAAACAGCTCTCGCATATGCTCCCAGCGGCTCCCGTACGGCTCGCCGTACTTCTCAAACCGCTCCGTCACGGCGTCATCACCGTCATTGCTATCGGCATCTGCACCTGTATCACGCCGCCGTACGCGCACATGAGCTTAGAGGTGTTGTTGAGCGCAGGCTTATTGCCTATGAGCACCGTCGGGCAGCCGGGCACCCACGGCGCCACGGTCAGGGGCACGCACGGCATGGGCGTGAGTACGCCCAGCGCCGCCGCCGTCGCCGCCGCCACCATGGGGTTCGCTATGCTGTTGCACATGCCGAATGTTGGAACCTTGTTGTCCATTATCGTCGCCGCGAGCTGATTGCAGATCATCACATTCTGCTGCGAGCTCACAAGCAGCGGGGACGGCACAACACCAAACGGGCACTGGCAAATCGCCGTCATCACCGTCGCGTTAGCCATATATCGAACCTCCGAAAGCCAGTTTAAGCGTCTCGCCGCGCGTGTGCGGCTTTGTCAACGGCAGTGAAAACGTCAGCTCGCCGCCGCGCATATACTCGGCGGTACAAAACTCGGCGCCCTCTCCCTCTCCGAACAGAAACGTCGCCGGCATATCCGCCGCCCCCCCGGTGTGGACAAGCACCTGCATATCTCCTACGGCGCTGCTCTCCTGCGCCAACCGCAGCGACACGCCGCCGTCAGGCACAAAATACTCCGCTCCGTCCGCCGTGACGCCCGTACCTCCGCCCGAACGCGCCCTCGGCATAAGTCCGACGACGCGCGTAATATACCCCGTTTCCGGAACGTCCTGCGCGAACGCGGCCGTCTCATATCTCCCGCCCCGCAGTTCGACCTCATATCCGCCCGGTTCAAGCCCTGTGAACACCATATATCCGCCGTCCCTGAACTGCGGCCTTACCGCCTCTCCGTTCACCAGCGCGCGCACACTGTTCGCCGTCAGCGCGCGCCCCGTCAAGCAGTCGCGCAAACAGAGCACGAGCGAGCATCTATGTACTATCATGGCCCCTCCCGCGTCTTGACGTCCGTGCCGATGATAACCTCGCCGACGCGTGCGACCCTGCGCTCACGTCTGGACGCTATCGCTATGCCATCCATCTTGCAGACGACGGACAGCTTATAGTTTATGGAGCTGCTGTTCCATATCTTCAATATCTGCTCGTGAGTCAGGCGCTGCAGCGACAGCCGCGGCAACTCCCCCGCGTCGCGCAGCGACTCGGTCACGTACTCCGGGGGGATCGATGGGTTATCCAGCAGCGCCTGAGTCGCCGCGCCTATCAGTCGGTACTGGTCCGCCTCCCTCATGTGTTCCGGCGCTTTCGAGTGCGCCGTTATAAGGTAGTAGAGCCCGAAATATGTCGGGTTTACGCGCTGTACGCCGGGCGACGCGTTGTAATAGCCCGCCTGCGTGCTGTTCACGTCCAATTCGACGTGGAACAGGAACACCGTGAGCTGATTATTCTTACTGTCAAGCGGCGAGCACAGCCCTATCTGCTCGGGATCCGCCACCGGCTCCGGAGACATATAGCTCCGCAGCAGCCGAACAAGCGACTCTCCCGCCTCAACAAACGCCGTATAATCCATGTTTACGTCCGCCCCCTTTATGCAAAGTACGCCGGGTCGATGTACTGTCCGTCTCTCATCACCTCAAAGTGGAGATGCGGTCCGGTCGAGTAGCCGGTGTTGCCCGACTTCGCTATCACGTCGCCCGCCGCGACGGTCTGACCCGCGCTGACAAACAGCTCGTCGCAGTGCGCGTACCGCGTAACGAAGCCGTCTCCCGCTATCACGACGCTTCTGCCGTAGCCCCCCTCGTCGTAGGACGCGGAGCGCACGACGCCGCCGTGCGCCGCGAGCACCGCCGTACCCGTGGGCACGCCGATGTCCACGCCGTTGTGAAACACGTTGTTCCCGCTTATGGGATGTATGCGCCAGCCGAAGCCGCTCGTGATCAAGTGCTTCCACTCGAATCCGAGCGGACCCCATAAATTCGCGCTGCGTCCGCCCGTCTGTATGAGAAGCTTGAAGCGCATGTCATACCCCGCGTCCATAAGCACGGGCGATACGTCCACCTCCGGCGGCAATACGTCCGGCGCCCCGCCCTCCGCTTCAGCTTCCGCCTGAGCCTTTGCCGCCTCCTCGGCTCTCGCCAGCGCGGTGACGGCGAGAGCGGCCTCGAACTCGTCGTTGAACCAGCCGTACCGCTCCGATATCCAACCGCCGCACATAAGGTTGAGCTCCGCCGTCATGCGCGTATACCCGCACAGGCCGCTGTACACCGCCTCGTACGCCCCCAGCGCGGCTATGACGGAGCTGTCGAGCTCGTACTCGTCCGCCGCGCCCGTGAGGTAACGCGTCTTGGTGTCCTCGAGCGCGTCCAGCGCCTTGTTGTACGCGCTGCGCAAAAGCGACAGGTTCTGTCTGGCGACGGAGAGGTCGAGCGTTTTCATCTTGAAATCCGCGTCGGTGCTGTCCTCGTCGAGTCTCGCCGACATGGCGGCGAGATCGAAATCCGCCGGATTAACGTCTATCAGTATCGCCGCCGCGTCATACCGCGTGACGTCCTCGCCCGTCAGCGCCTTCACCGCGAGAAACGCCCTCTCCGCCTCCAGCGTACACACATTCATCTGCCCCTGCAACCTGCCTATATCGGCGTCTATCTCGTCGAGCAGCTTCTGGCCCGCCTCCCCTGTCATCGCCGCTTCGGCGGCCTTCTCGCGGTCGCGTCTGCGCAGCGCCGCCTGCTTGGAGTAGACGTCGAATTTCGCCTTGTTCTCGGCATATGACGCCACAGCCGCGACAGTCTCGCCCAGCGACTGCATATCAAGCGTATTCGCCCTTAATATCTTCGCTGGATCCTCGAGCGTCTCGTCCGCCTCTCCGCCCGCGGTTATCGGCTCCTCCTTATCCGGCAATGACTCCAGCGCATCGGCGATCGCGGCCGCGTCCTCCGCTCCTCCGGCTTCCCCGGATCCGCCGGGCTCCCCGGTGCCCACGCCGCCCGCGTTTTGTCCGCTGTCCGGCGCGTCTCCCTCCTCAAAATACATAGAACCCGTCTGCCCCGCAGCGAGCGAACGCGCGCGCCCCTCGCTCTTCATTACACCCACAACGGCCGGCTCCGACTCGTCCGTCCGCAGCGAGCACATGAGCGTGATCCCGCTCTCCTGCGCCTCTATCGTGAATCTTCCGTCCGATACGCGCTCATAAAGCGGCGAGTCAAAGAACATCCTGCGCGCCGTGCGGACGTCTAGCCCGCCGAACTGCGCTAGGTCTATCCCGTCGCCTGAAAACACCCCGGCGAATAACTGGTCGCCCGAGTCCATGTCGTACATCGTGCCGTACCCCATAGGCGCTTCCCCGCCGAACGCGCCCTTGTACGCGAGCTTGCCGGACACGTAGAGCGTGCCGTCGCCCTGAAGCGCCCCGTCCCGGAACTCGCCGTCGATATAGCTCTCGGCCGCCGTGTAATACTTGCCCGCGCCGTTATACAGCCCGTCCGAAAATTCGCCGTTGTAGAGCATGGAGCCGTTCTCCCGCAACTGCCTCCCCGAGCCGCTGTACACGCCCGCCTCAAAGCCGCCGTCATAGCGCAACGAACCGTTCGGGTAGTACTCCCTGCCCGTCCCGCTGTATACGCCGGACTCGAACCCACCGTCGAATTTGAGTGACTTATCAGGGTAATACTCCTTGCCGGCTCCGCTTCGCAGCCCGTCCGCGAATCCGCCCTCGTACAACAGAGCTCCGTCCGAGTAGAGCGCGCCGGCGCCGGAATAGACAAACCCGCCGAAGCCCCCCTCGTAGACGAGCCCGCCGTCCTCTCCGTAGACCTTCGCGTCCTGTATCACCTCTCCGCCGTCCAGACGCGTCCTCGCCCACGGGCGCTCCAGCTCGCTGTCATAGTACACGACGACCCTTCCCGTGTACTCCGCCAGACGCGCGTCGTCCTGCCATATCTTCAAGGTGAAAAACCGGCTCACGGCGAACGGATACGCCACATACCACGTAAATACGCCAAGAAGTATTACTATTATAACAATTGCGGCTATGAGGGATTTCGCTATGTACAGGCGCTTCGTCTCAAAATAGTCCTCGCGCTTTGACGGCTTTTTCGCCGCAAGCGTGACCGCTCCCACGGCCTTGGGCAAAGCCTTTGCGGCATAGCGCGACGCGCTCCCCAACCTGCGTATCCGGGCTATTACGCCCATCAGCCGCCTCGTGAAGAACGCCCTGATAGTTCTGAATATTATCCCGAGCGAGTTCAGAAACACATCAAATACGCTATGCACTCTAAACCTCCTGTCAAAAAAAGACTGTGTACGCCATATACCCCGCGACGACAAGCGCCGCCAGAGCGCATACCGCTTTTATCACCCGCGCCCTAATGCGTGGATAGTACCACGGCGCTATTTTCGCGCGCTGGACTGGCAGCCGCCGCAAATATCCCCCGGCGTACGCGCTTCTCGGCGCCTCCGCGCGCGCGTCCCGCACGCCCGCGTATGCGCTTCGGATCGTTTCGAGCAGTATTTCTCCGGCGTCCATGCGCGCGGTCCCCCTTGAAAGTCTCATCTTATCGCGAACTCGGCGTCCGGCGGCTCAATTTCAAACTTGTCGGACTGGTAGAGATAGTACCTGTTCGCCCCGTCGCCGGGGCACTGCCGCACTATATTCAAAAACAGCCGCTTTGCCTGCGCGTATCCGCCGCCGTAGAACGTCAGCAGCGCCTCGTTGAACTCGCGCTGAAGCCGCTGCTTTTCCTTGCGCAGGTCGTACTCGTCGCCGTCGAATATTTCGCAAACGCGCGCGCGTTTCCCCGCGCTCTCGCACTTGCCTATATAGCGTATGCTGTAGCCCTCAGTCAGGTTTGCCACAGTCTCCGAGCACAGTATCCCCGCCTCGAGCAGCTTCGCCGCCCTGACAAGATCCTGCGCGCCCAGCAGCGCCTCGGACACTATGGTCGGCGTTATCCTGCGCTCGTCCCCCACGACGCCCAGCATCACCCTGCCCGCGTCTATTCCGATCCGCAGCGCCCCGTAGTTGAGCTCCGACAGCATTATCTGCCTGATGGCGACGGACACGCTGACAGCCGGCGGCGCGCTCTCGAAAACCGCCTCGAAGCCGTCGTGCGTGAAATGGAACACCGTGCCGCCGCTCTCTCCGACGAGCTTCATTATACGCCCGGTAACCGCGTTTATCTTCCTGAACACTTCCGCCGCCGCCGCGTCGTCCCCGTGCTCCGTTACTATGTGGAACCGCACCGAGATGACGGCCATCGTGCGCGAGGCTGTCATCTCTCGGTCTATCCTCTCGACTGAATCGCAGCCCATCAGCGCAAGAAAATGCTCCGGAATGAAACGCAGGTAGCTGTCCCTTCTGCCGTGTATTACCTCGTGATGGCCGACCACATCGCCCGTCAGCGCATTCACGGCGAGCGACAGCGCGTGCAGCTCGTCTCCAGTGTTGACCTGTGAAGGCGAGTATCGCCCGTTCACCGTCAGCTCGTCGATCGAGCGCAATATCTTCCCGACGTTCCTTACGATAGAGACGACTACCGCTATAGCAACGGCCGCCGCCGCCCCGTACGCCCCGTACATCGCCGCGAGCACGCGCGTCCCCAGCTCGGGCGGCGCCGGCGGGAGCGCCCGCGCCACGGCCGCGCGGTATATCACGTTTACGGCAATATACATCGTGAGCGCCAGCAGGAGCGGCGTACTGATAAATATCGGGAACTTCTTTTTATTCCTGTAGCACACGGCGTAGTACACCGTGTACGACAGCACGGCGTCGCCCGCCAGCAGCCCCAGTATTTTGAGCGCATCCGCAAACGGGAACCTCGCGTCCCCCGCACCTGTTGATCCCGCCACCCGTGACGCCACGTCCGCTATATATGTCCCGCAAGCTATATACACGGCCGCCGCGATGGTCAGAAAAAACAGCAGATATACGGATATTTTAACGGAACGGCTCAAATCGGCTTCCTCCCTTTTCGCGAGAACAGGTTTTTTACACGGCGCTTTGCCACGGCAGCCGCGCGCCCGACCGCGCTTCGCGAATAAAAATCCTCGTATTCCGCCTCTATCTCGCCGCGCGCGCTCAGCCACGCGGAATACAGCTTCGCCATCGACTCGAATTCCCCGGCGCCAAGCCGTTCCAGAAAACGGAGCTCCGCCGCCGCCGACCGCGCGTGCGGAAGCAGTATTTTGTACAATTGATCTCCCAGCAGCAGCAGAAGCTCGCGTCCGCTCGCGCCGTCCAGGGGCGGCGCCGCGTAGTTCACCGCCACGTTCCTCTCGGCCTGCCTGACGACGAGGTTGAAGCTCATGATAGCGGCGCACGCCATCTCGTGCGGCAGAAGCGCCAGCGGCAGCGCGGCGTCCACGAGACGCCCGGCGTACTCAAGGCGGTCTCGCCAGCCGACCTCCGCGCCCTTATAGAACACGTCGTCAAACCGCGCGCCCTCCTCGACGCGGAACACGCTTATGAGCGCGCCCTCCCATATGAACATCTCCACAAACGCCCCGCACCCGTCCATCCCCAGAAAGACCTCGTCGTACCTGTATCGGACCTCTCCGGCGT
Organism: Oscillospiraceae bacterium; assembly: GCA_031265965.1. The sequence continues at coordinate 14,763 of JAISBX010000044.1, forward strand.
AGACGTTGAGCAGATATTCGCTCTTGCTGCGCTCCGTTATTCTCACGGCGTACAGCGCGGCGTACCCCTCCTGCGCCATAAAAACGCGCGTGACCTTGTATTTTGCCTTTATTACAGGGATCATATCCGGCCGCGCTATTCTACTATGACGAACGCGCTCGCCGCGACGTTCTCATCTGCCCTGCACCGCGCGGTGACCTCATACGTCCCCCGCGACTCCGGCGCCTGATACACTCCGTTCTCGTCGACGCTTCCGCAGCCGTCCCCCTTGACCGACCATATGACGGCCTTGTCGGCGCCACCTCCGACGTTCGCCTCCAACTGCAGCTTCTCGCGCCTGCCCACCCTCGCGATCTCGGGCGTTATCGCCACGCTGATCTGCGGCTCGTCTATGAGTGGGCGCGTATCCCTGTCGGGCTTATCGGCAAAATAGTGTACCCGCAGCGAATTGCCTTCCACCGTGTCGTGGGTCCACACGCCGACTCGCATCGTGCCGCGCTCGGGGTATATCACCGCGGCGGCCTCCGCCCACGGCGGATTCACCTCCGAGTTCTTCGCGCGGAATACGTCCGCGTTGCCGAATATCATCGCGGTCCCGCCGGCTCCGCCCATGAACTCTATCGCCAGCCTGACGTTAACGTTGCCCGGCCCGAGCCCGTGCGCTATCTCGTCGCTGTAATACTTGGAATTGACCTTTATGCCTCCCGGCATCGCCACGTCTACATAGCCGTGGCTCGTGCGGTAGTCGTAATTCTCAGGCTTAGGCAGCGAGAATTCCAAATGGAGGCTGCCGCCGTCCGATATCGCCCTTACCGCGGGGCTCTGCCAGTATTCCAGCGTCTTGACGGACGTCGTCACATCCGTCAAGGCGCCGCCGTCTCCGGCGTCCCCGTCGCGTTCGCCGCGCCGCAGATACTGTCCGAACGGCAGGTCCGTCACCGCGCCGAGAAATATCCTGTTGGATATGCCGACGAGCTCCAGCTTCGCCAGATATATCGGCATATCGCCGCCCGAGGCGTGGTCGTCCAGCGAGTCGCTTATCCGCACATATTCCTCGTACCTCTCGGGCGTCCCGCAGACGTACACGCCTACGTCGGGCTGTAGGAAATTCTTGTACGCCCTGCTCCCTATCTCCACGTTGAGCTCAACGCCCGACGGGAAGAACTGCGCCGCCATATCGGACATGTCCCTGACGGTGTACTTGAATTTTACCTCCGCCACGTTTCGCGCAGAATTCGCCGCCTGAGCGTACTCAGTGACGATCCGCCCGCCTCCGTTGTCGATAAACCCATTGTCCCACTCGAGCGTGAAACGCACGGGCAGCGTCTTGTCGCTCTTCACTACGAGCGCCGTCAGCTCGGCGCTGCCACCCGCCTGTACGGCCTCGGGCGTACACAGCACGATCGTCAGCTCCTCCGAGGCGTAGAGCACGCTGACGTTCCCCGCGCCCTGCGCCTTCAGCAGCGCGACGTAGTCCGGCGGGTCTGGCGAGAGCCACAGTCTGTATGTCTCGCGGACGCGGTTGCACTCGCGGCTGTCGGAGCTGCTGCCCGCCGCGTTCACCGGCTCCTCCTGAGACTCGTCGTACCCGAGGCACAGATAAGCGTCGTCGTGCCCCGCCAGCTCGCCGTACCCCTCGAGCATCTCCAGGCGGCGGATCAACGCCTTATCCACAACGATCTCTCGCCCCAGATAGTCGAGCGCCATGCCGCTCTCTACCGTCAGCGTGGCGTCGTCGCTCGCGCTGACCCCGAGTCCGCACACGACCCCGGCGCCAACGATCAACCGGTTGAGCAGCCGCCGCTTGAGCTCATTGTAGTCCTGCTCCGTATTGAAGTCGCGGACCGTCAGCAGCTTGCCGTAAAAATACCGGTTGCGCTCTATCGGTGAATATTTGAACTCCATATATATGACCATTCCCTTCGCCGCGCTTGTGGCTCAAAATAACTGTGAAAATGTCAGTTGCTTATGATGACGTCGTACAGTACGTTCACATCGCCGCTCAGCGCGGCCGGAATGTAGCTCGATATGTACGAGTTGTGCCCCAGATAGCAGTGTTCGTCGAGCCGGATGCGCCGTCTGAGCATCACGGCCTCAAATTCCATGCCCGCGGGGATCAGGTCCCCCATCGCGTTGATGAACGTCTCGCGGTCGTCCCTGCCCGTAAACGTGTCGGAGTCGAGTAAAATAAAGAATTTATACGGGTTTTCTCCGTACAGCCTGCGGTACAGCTCCGAATCCGGACAGTCCCGGCTGTTTGGATCGACGTCCGTATATTCAATAATGACCGGCCGCGCGCCCGTCAGCCTCTTGACCGACCGCCTTACGCCCTCTACCGTGAACATGTTCTCGTAGTCAGACAGCGCCGAGGATACGCGCTCTCGCGTCATGACGTCGTCCGCGGAGGCGTCCACACCCACCCACGAAGCCAGTCTCGCCAGCTCCGCGCCGTCCGCCTTGCCGTAGTCGAAGCGGGCCGTAACGTGGTATATCTCGCGTTCGAGATCCGTTACCATACTGTCAAACACCGAGAGGAACCGTTTGGTAAACCCGCCGCCCGTGCGATATATCTCCGGCAAATAGTCCGACATATGGTCGCCGCGCATATGGATCCGCAGCTTATGTATCGCGGGACATTCCTCGCCTGACAGCAGCTCAAATTTCAGCCGCAGATATCGTCCCGTGACGTTGAGGTAAATATCCGGTTCCACGCCCGCAAGCCGCATATCCCCACGCGCGTCCGTCTCGTCGTCCGACGCGTCGGCGTACGTGCGTATCAGAGTGTCTCTGGGGAGCTCGCACTCCAGCGAGAGCCGCCGCCACTCAAATTCGCTCTCCCCGCCGTCTATCGCCTTGAGGCAGACGTGCCCCTTTGAGAAGCGCCCCGTCTTCAGCGTGACGCTCCCTTCGATGAGCTCTATATTCTCACTCGAGATTATATCATACTCACGGAACCCGCACATAGCGAGCAGGGAATGCGCGTCGCTCACGCCGGATCACCCCCTTCGCCCGCGTATCCCGCCGGTATCTCCGGCAGCACCTTTACCCTCACGCCGACGGGGCGCAGCCTGTTGATCTGCCTGCGCACCTCCGCCAGAAAACGTCCGTCCGCGCGGGCCGGCGCCCTCCCGTTCCACGGCGTCACGGCGACTGACACCACGGGCGCGCCGCTTCTGCCCGTCGGCTCGTCGGGGTCATAGCCCACCAGCGCCCTTGCGGACGCCACGCGCAAGCCGGGCGTACCGCGCGCCGCGCGCTCATAGTCCTCCGCCGACATGCACTTGTTGGAATCCTTCAGCCTGCGCGCCAGCCTGCGCGCCATGCCGTCTATCGACTCGGCGGAGCGCCCCCGCGACGCGGCGGAGCCTCTGGCCCGCTCGCCGCCGCCCGCGACGGTCATTTCGCTCTCCGACATATTGCCGCCGCCGCAATACGACACCGCGTATGAGGCCATCATCACGGCGTCGCGCCCCCTCGGGACTACGGCGCCGTACTCCCCGTCCCCAAAGATTATATTCTGCCGCTTGCCGTCGAGCGTGAACACCCGCTCCCGCGGCCGCGCCGCGCGCAGATCTCCGGTATATCTCCATATGTCGGGCCGCACCGCGCCGTCTTCGCACAGCGTATCGCATATCAGCAGCATACCGCGAGGCAGCGGGCGCATACTCGTCGCGGGCAGCGGCAGCGTCATATCCGGCAGCCCCGTCGAGTCGAAAACCATCTGTTCAAGGCGTCCCGGATCGATAGTCACGAACGCGAGCTCCTCCCCGCCGTAAGCGGAGGATAACTTAGTCGGCTCGGACGCGTCCGGGACGAGCTGCTCCCAGCCCTCCGTGCGTCTGGCGAATATGAAGCGTCCCGCGGCTATCCCTCCGGCCTCCTCAAGCGCCGCGCGAGCCACGTCCCCGCTTGTGAATTCACAGTAGGACAGCGTGTCGCGCTGCGAAACGCGAACCGTGGCGGCGGACACCCCGTACAGCCTGACGTCCTCCTCGCAGCCTCGGTCCGTCAGCGTGAGAACGACGCGCAGCTTTTCCGTACCAGGAGGCGGCGTAAATGTTACAAAGCCGCTGCGGCTGAGCGCGTGCGTCTCGTCGGCCTCCGGCGAAAACCCGCCTATCCCTTCAAACTCCCACTCTATAACTCTCGGCGCCTGCGCGTCGTCGCGGAACGGGTTGCGCGCGACCTCGTAGTCGTCCGCGACGTCGAAATAGAGCCTCACGCGCTCGCCCGTGACATTTTCGAGCGTCAGCAGGAGGCGCGTGTCGCCGCCACTGTGCTGAAACGGCGCGACCGACACGTTCGGCTGATCGAGAAAATCCCCCAGATATATCTCTTCCGCGCCGCTCAGCGCGTACACGCCCGTCAGCGCGGCGGAGGCGAAATACGGCTCGACGGTCTCAAAGCCCACGCCGTCCGCGGTCCTCAGCTTCGTAAATTCCGACAGTCTCCGGCATCCGGGCGGCACGGCGACGAGCGCGTCTGCCGCGCTCTCCGCCAGTTGTTCTATCCCCGCCAGGGCGAACAGCTTTCTGAGCATACCGTTCGTCACGGTATTCATGTGGTATTGTTGCAGCTCCTTATACCACGCGATCAGTTCAAGGACCGTTATGCCCGGATCATGCTCGTTGTAATCGGTCCACGGCGGACACAGGCGCGGCAGCTCCGACATAACGTATTCCATTATGCCCTCATATGTCTGGTCGTCCAGATTTATCGATCGCAGCACCCCGCGTCCCCCCTTTCAGATGACAGTGATTACACTTTCGCCGCCGCGCGGCACGCAAAACATCAAATTCCCGAAGTCCTCGGGCGCTATCATGCGCTTTCTCCCCTCGCTGACGTACTGTCCGCGCACGAGGAGCCTGCGCAGGCTCTCCACATTCGGGTCGTCCTTGATGACGGCCTCTATCTCCCCGGTACCGACCGCGGAGCCTATCCCCCGCTCGCCGCGAAGCCTGTCTATCATCCCGCGCAGCCCTTCGGATATCCTCAGCGACGTCTCCTGCGCCGTGTCCAATTCTCTCAGCTTTACCGTGCACTCCGCGCTGACGATAAGGTCGGTGGCGGGCAGCACGTGCAGCCGTCCGCCGGCCGCCAGATTGCAGTCGCAGCGTCCGGCGAGATATTTGAAAATATCCGAGCACAGCCTGTTGGCGGCGATGTCGTCCTCATAACCGTTAAACGCGACCGCCACCGTCACGTGTCCCGGCGACAGCCCGCGCAGCCCGTTGACCCCGGGATAGCAGCGCACCATCGCCGCGCGCTCAAACCTCTCGATGACTATGTCCTCAAAATCCCGCTTCGATACCGGAACGAAGCGGTGCCTGAACCGGTTTTTGCCCAGCCGCTCCGCTTTCTCCTGCGACGAGGCGCCCGCCCCCCCGCTCATAGGCGTGACGTTCTCCACGTCCGTTATGCGCGGTACGGAGCCCACGAGCGAATCCACGGCCCCGGCGGGCAGATTGCCGTCCTCTCCCCCTCCGAAGGTATACCTCACACGGATATTCCGCTCGCCTCCGGGCGGCGCTTTGCCGAGCGTACCCGTACCGAAGCGTATTATACCCGTCTCGCCGTCGAGCTCAAATACCTCCTCGCCGGCGCCGGCAAACAAAAGCGAATCCACTCTCCGCCACAGCCGCCATTGGCCGTCCTCCATGACTGACAGCTCCGCGTCGCGCACAGGCAGCCTCAACAGCTCAAATTCTCCCTGCGAACCGGGACCGCCCGCGCTGAAATACTGCTCCCCGGCGTCCCGCACCGCCGTTGCCGTCACCGCGTTCGTTATAACGCGCTCCACCGCGCGCGCGCGCGCGCCGTCCGTCCCCGTCCGCGTGATACGCAGCCAGCGCGCGTCGCGTCCGAACAGGCGCTCCTCGCACACCGGCTCGCTCACGTATAAAAACAGATTGCCCGAGCGGCTCAGCCCGGAGGTGTGATCAACTGTTCTAAGCGGCGCGAACCGCCCGTTGCGCATCACCTCGGCGCGCACGGCGCACGGCGCCTCGCCGTCTACCGCGAGGTCGAACATCAGCGCCATGGGCATCCCGTAAAAATCGCCGTCGAACGCGAAATACATGGCGGGCTGCCTGTCGGCGGGCTCCTCGTACACCGTGAAATCGATGTCGGCGTACCGCGCCGCGCCCTCCAGCTCCCGGAGCTCCAGATTGTTGTACGCGCGCAAATATTCCGCCCTGACAAAGCCGTCGTAGTAGAAATCGCAGCGGACCTCCCTGACAAACGGCAGAATATAACGCGGGCGCAAACTTAGAAAATTTTCAACGTGAGTCACTCTCGCGCGTATATAGTACCCGTCCTCGGCATTCACCGGCGACGCGGCGCTGTCCTCCGGTATCGTGAATGTCAGCTCGGGGCGCCCCTGTCTCCTTGCGGAAAACGGGTTGACGTCCCCCATAACGTCCAGCCGCGCCCAGCCCAGTCCGTTGTAATACTCCCACACAACCTCGCTGACGGACACGTCGTCCGGCTCGAGCTTCACGGCGGTGGTCTTCTCTATAACGCGCTTCTTGAACTCTATTTTCGGCGCTTCCTCCACGTAATCGACTACTACGGGCACAACGTCGAACGTACATCGCGCCACAGCCCCGCGCTTTGAGAAAACGGCGTCGGAGCGCACATAGAACGTGTCGAACTCCGCCGGTCTGCGCCCGAAAGCGTATCCGCCGATCGGCTGCGATATGGGCACGCTGTCGGCTGCGATGGAATCCGCGCGGCGGTCCCCGGCGGTCTGCACTCTCAGCGATGCCTCCGCCAGCGTTATCGTGCCCCGCAGCTCGCCCTCCACGTCGCAGTAAACCGATACGCGTCCGTCGTCGTCCGCCTCAAACGCGCCGTCCGTCAGCTTCGTGAGCGCCACGGTCCCCGCGTCCTCGGCAACGCCGTCGAACGGCACGAGCTCTCCTCCGCTCAAATACGACCATCTGGCGGTAAGGCCGTCGGCGAGCCGCGTACACACGTCCGTCTCCGGAAAACGGTTTTTCTGCCTGAGCTTGAGCATCACCGAGCACGGCCCGCTCACCGCGAGAATATCGTTTTGCGTCACGGCAAAGCTGTGGCGCTGAAGATTTTCACCGGACGGCGCGAAAAATACGTATCCTCCGTCCTCCGGCAGGCGCTCGATCACGTCTCCGTCGGCGTAATATATCCCGTCGATCTGCGCCGGCGTCGCCTCGATCATGCGTGTGGTCGTGTACACGACGCGCTCGTCGAGTCCGGACGCGAACACCTCCGTGCCCTTGGGCACCCGTACCGGCGCGCTCCCGGGGACGCCCGCCTCAAAGCGGACGAAACCGGACGCGGGATGCGCGTCCTGCCGCTTTACGCCCAGCAGTTTCAGGAATTCGACATAGTATTTGCGCGGCAGGGTATTATAGCGGGATGCCGTCTGCGCGAACAGCTCGGAGAACAGTCCGGCCACGGCGGCGCCCGGCTCCTGCTCCCCGGGCACAAAGCGCCACTCCGGCGTGTACGCGGTGGCGCGCTCCGCCAAAAGGCGAATGATCTTTCCCCTGTCCGCGCTCACGTTCGTCAATTCCCGCCATCCCCTTCCTCGGTATAAAACGGATATACCTTATTATACCGGTTGTTTGTGGAACGCACCGTGTACGACACCTCGAAGATCAGCGCGCCCCGAGCGGTGGAGGCGGCGTCGCACTCCACGCTGACGTCCCTGATCCGCGGCTCCTGCAGCGAGAGCTGCCTCGAAAGCTCGTAAGCCAGCGACTCCCGCAGCGTATCGCTGTCCGCCTCAAAAATATAATCTCTCACGGTAGAGCCGTAATCCGGGCGCATTACGCGCTCCCCCCTGTGGGTGCCTATGATTATCCCAATAGCCTCGGCGATGTCGTTCTCATGCGACGCCATCGCTATACGCCCCGTATTCGGATCCGTCTGCAACGGAAATTTCCAGCCCTTGCCGAGAAACGATTTTTGATCCATAATTCAGCGTTCCGTCCCTTATCCGCCCTCGCCGCGTCAATTGAGCTTCATGAGCGAGCCCTTTGCCTCAAATATCCCGCTGGACTTGAGCGCCATAGACGCGTTTGCCTTGACCTCTACCGTAGCGCCGCTTGCGCCCAGCGCCGACTTCGCCTTTATGTCCACCTGCGCGGAATCCACCTTGACCGACTTTGACGACTTTATCTCGATGTCGCCGCTCTTATTTATCGTTATCTTGTTGCTGCCCGCGGCAAGCGTCAGCGTATCCCCCGACGTGACCGTGATATTGCCTCCGTACTCCATGACGACGGAACCCTTTGCGCTCTTGTCCTGAACCGTTATATTCTTGTTCTCGTCGTCGATCCTGAAAAACGCGCCCGACGGGGTCTGAAGCGTTATCTTCTCCTTTTTTGCCGTGAGCTCCAGCCTGACCTCCACGCCGCCCGGAGTCTTTACGAGCAGCGCCTCGTTCTTGCCCGACTCCACGGCGTACGGCGGTTTTTTCTCGCCCATCCATAGGCTCCCTATCACGAACGGCCGCGTTATCTCTCCGTGCAGGAAGCCGAGTACGACGAGATCGTCCACATTCGGGTGCGCGAACACGCCGTAGCCCTTGCCGCCGTACGGCGCCATGCAATAGCACCAGTCCGTCTCCGCCACGTCGGCGTCCTTTGTCACAGGCTTACATTTGACGCGCCCGAGATTGTCGGGATCCTTTATGTTCGTCACCGTGGCGAGCATCACGTCCGTCTGAGACGCGCTCAACAGAGCGTTACCCCTGCTTTCTCCCGAAAGCGCCTCTACTATACCGCTCAACCCATTTTCGCCCCATTCACGTCAAAATCTGTAAAATACCCCCCGCCCGATGAGACGGTGTGCTTAACCTTTGTGATAAAATACGAGGCGTTCGAATCGTCGTCCATACCCTTGAGACGTATATATCTGCCCGGAATGAGCTCCGGGAGCCCTATACATCTGCCGCTCCCCCGCACAAAATCCATCGCCTGTACATCGAATAGATTCTGCGCAAGAGAGGCGCACTCCTCAGGCGTCGTCGCAAAGTCCGCGGGCACCTCGCGTATCTTCTTTTTCAGCGACGATACGAACGAGCTGGCCTCCTTGCCGCTGCCCAGCGTCGTGGAGTTCGCCGAGCCCTCTATAGGCTTTCCGTCCTTGTCGTGGCTCTGGACCACAATTTTGCCGACCTGATTTCGCAGAGAGAGCGTTCTGGTAAAGCTGATCAGCGAGGAACCCAGCGTAAGCGTCATTATGGGACTCGTCTTATTCACAACTTTTTTGAAGATTATTTCGCCGTTTAAGACGAAAAAATTCATGTTGTTCATCTCCGCGAGAGCGCACAGTATCTTGTAGTCGTTCGCTTTGCTCTGAATGAGCTGGACATTGAAGTTAGTGAAGTCTGTGGGCGGCGCCAGATCGATTTTCGCGGCGTATCCGCTGTTGGTACACTCGCCCAGCATCTCCTGTATTATATCACGCGTCTTCTCCTTTGAGAAATATTTCGTCTCGTCCGCGTTCATAAGGAACGCCTTCGCGTCGATGCCCGTTATTGATATTGATACCTGATCCGGCGTATACGATACGGTAAAGTCGTCTACAAAACCGTGAAACACCTGCTTTCTGCTCGTGTACCCAAGTGAGATCATCAGCTTCGCGCCGATCTTCACGCCGTCGAGCAGCTTGTCGCGCCACTGCGACTTCTCCGCGTCGTACATACCGCCTATGGACACCGTGGCGCCTCCCGCCGACGCGCCCGCGTCGATCGTCACGGACACCTCGCTGATCGGGATCTTCGCCGCGTCCATTTTCGTCCCGCCGACTGATATTTCCGCGCCCGGCGCCAAAAAGCCGTTGTACTTCTTTTCGAGACTTTCAAACTCGTATGACGACGTATCCATAATTCGTCAAATAGCGGGCAGACGGAGCAGTCCGCCGTTTTTGAGTATCCTCGGGTTGTCTATATTGTTCGCCTGCGCGATGCGCCGCCACTGCGCCACATCCCCGTACGCCGCGTCGGCCAGCGACCAGAGGGAGTCCCCCTGAGACACCGTGCGGAACTTGCTCGTATCGGGCGACTCGCGCGGCTCCGCCTTCGCCAGCTCGGCCGGCTTAAGATATTCCTCAAACTCGACGTTGAGTATCGCCCTGACCGGTTTTCCGAATTCATTGAATTTCGTAAATTTCTGCGTGCAGTTGACAAGGATGCCTGTGAACTGGAGCGAGGACCACTCTACTTTGAGCACGGGAGGCGCGTGCGTCGAACCGCTGATGTCCATGAGGCTGTACACTTTTTTTGTGAACGTGCGGACATCCACCTTCGCCGCCGACACCGCCAGACTGCTCGCCGTCAGGACTACCTTGTCCATCAGCGAGCCCGCCTCCGGCCCTGCGCTGAAGCTGTCGAAGAACAGCTCAAAGCTCAGATGCTCGGCCCCGCCTCGGGCAAATTGCTTTATCTCCCCGTTTTGTCCGATACCGCCCACGGCGGTGTAGACCACATTTCGCTGCTGCGTATAACTCTCGGGGTTATACAGCACCGTGATCTTTTCCTTGGTGTCGTTGTTCGTTATCTGCATTTTTGCCACCGGTATGGCAAAATTCATGTTCGGCACGCCAACCATCATCTCCGAGCACCCCCTTTACATTCCCATTCGCCTGCGCTCGGTCGCGAGGCGTTTCTCTATCGCGTCGTACACCTTGTCGGTCAGCTTTGTTATATCGGCTTGCGTGAACGCGGCCTGCTGGCGCGGCCTGTCGTGCTCCTTGAGCTTCATGTCCACGGGCGGGGCGTACGCGGCCGTCGCGGCTCCGCCGTATCCGGGCGCCGTCCACGCCGTCTGCTCTGTCATCCCTGCAGCGACGCGACGGGCGTCGGCCGTCACCGGCTCTATGCCCGCGCTCACCGGCGCCGCCTCCTGAAAGCTCCGGTTTATGAAGCTCCCCGCCCAATCGGGTATCTGCATATTGCCCGAACTCACCGGCGCGGAGCTGCCGGCGCTCAAATTCTGCGTCAGGAATATATCGGTCTGCGGATAGAACGCGCTGCTCCGGAGCCTGCGCGCGACGTCCGCGCTGCTGCCTCGCGATATGCTCTGGACCGTCCTGCGGATATCTCCCAGCAGCGTGTAATACTCTCGCGAATTCGTGAGGCCGCGCGTGACCGCGTCCGTTATGCTTACGTAGCCGCTGTCTACGTCGCCTCCTATAGACGACACGTTGAACAGCTCCGGGAACGATGCGTAAACCGCGCCGCTGTCGGAGCTCCAAGCCCCGCGCAGCATAGAGCTTCGCAATATGGACGGCAGCACGCCCGCCAGCGTCTGCGCCAGCACGTACCGGTCAAGCGAACCTATACCGCGCCGTCCGTCCGCTCCGTCGCCCGCGGGCGCCGTATCGGTCCCGTGCAGGAATATGTTCTGACGCCGCATGATATTCTGCGCTATTCTGACTATATTGCGTACCGCCTTGTATAGCTGCCCCCTGTCAGGCGACGCCGATTCGGCCGGGCGCAAAAACGGGCGGAACACATCGTCCGCGCTGACGGAATAGTAGCCCTCGCTCTGCGAGATGTGCGTGAGCTCCGAGTTTTCCGTGAACACATCGCCGGAGCTGTAATAGCTCTCCACATCCTCCCGGACTATCTGCTCCACAAAGCTCTCAAACAGCGGCGAGGCGAAAAACTCCTCGTACGTATCATACAATCCGTATCCGGCGTCCGCGAACGTGCCGTCCGCGCCGCGGGGGCCGCGCGCGCCCCGCTCTCCGTGATAGAACACGTTCTTCGACCCGTATATCTCGCGCGCGAATTTCAGTATGTTCTTAACGACGCCTCTCAGCTTCACGGACGCGGGCTCCGACGAGCCGGGGCGGTACATAAAGTGCCTGTAAACGGTGTCGGCGCTCCGGCGCTCCGTGTCCCCGTAGCGCGTTGTATAGTAGCTGTCGCCCTGAGAGATGTGCGTGAGCCCCGGGCTCTCCGTGAACACATCGCCGGAGCTGTAGTAGCTCTCCACGTCCTCCCGGACTATCTGCTCCACAAAGCTCTCAAACAGCGGCGAGGCAAAAAACTCCTCGTATGAGCCGTACTCCGCGCCCGCGTCGAGCCCGCCGTACCCCCTGAGCCCGCGCGCGCCCCGCTCGCCGTGATAGAACACGTTTTTCGACCCGTATATCTCGCGCGCGAATTTCAGTATGTTCTTAACGACGCCGCGCAACTTTACGGACGCGGGCTCAGACGAGCCGGGGCGGTACATAAAGTGCCGGTAAACGGCGTCCGCGCCCCGGCGCCCCGCGTCTCCGGCGAGCGTGTAATAGCTGTCGCTCCGGGAGACGTGCGTTAGCCCCGTCCCGCCTGCCGTGACGCCGCCGAAGGCGCTGTAGCTGCTGTAGTTATCGTAGCTGCCGTAGCTCTCGATGTCCTCCCGGACTATCTGTTCCACAAAGCTCTCAAATTCCGGGGACGTCAGCAGCGTCCCGTATTCGGCGGCGGCGCCCGCCAAACCCGCGGCGCCTGCCAAGCCCGCGGCGCCAGCAAGTCCGTCCGCGCCCCGCGAGCCGCGGTAGAACACGTTCTTCGACCCGTATATCTCGCGCGCGAATTTTAGTATGTTCTTAACGACGCCGCGCAGCTTGCCCGACGCGGGGTTTGACGAGCCGGGTTTGTACATAAAGTATCTGTACACCGCATCTGAGCCCCGCCGCGTCCGCACGCCGTCCCGCTCCTGCAAATAAATTCCGCGCGCCGGCGAGCCGGCTGTACGCATCGCGTTTCTTATCGCGCCGCGCACCGCCGCCGCCGCGGAAGCGGCGTTGTACACTGTCGACCTGTTGTCAAAGAACAGCTTGACGTCTATGGCGCGCCGCTCCTCCGGCGCGTCCTGCCCGCCCTCCTCAAGATAGTCCAAATCGGGCGGCATTACGTGCGCGGGAAGCGCCGCGAGATATTTGGCGGCGATGAGCTCGGCGGACAGCAAAACGGGCGCGCCGGAGAATTCTCCGGCCGCCACAGGCGTTACCGCCGCGATATTCCGGCGCGCAAACGTCATTGCGTCCATCGAGCTTATGTCCATCAGAAGCACCCGTTATAGATAAATTCTATACTCGTCACCGCGAGCTCGGACTGAAGGCTGTTCAGCGACGGGCCCACATATTTTGTCGGCATAGCGCCGATCACGGTCCACACCCGCATGACCTGCCCGGTGTGGTCGCACAGCGACACAATACCGTCGAGCGTGCGTGTAACGCCCAGATTGATCTCGCTCATCCACGTGGAAAATTCATCATAGCTCGTAACGGTCCCCTGCTGGAGAACAAGAGTCTGCGGGACGATACCCTTGAAAAAGCGCCTCGGATAATTTCTGCCTCCCTCGCTGTACGTCTCCCACTCGAACTCCACGCCCAGTCCCGATACGGATGTAAATTCCCCGCTCATACCTATGCCGAGCCCGTCAAAAATCACGTTGAAAAAAGCTGACGGAACAAATCCATACATCACAACATCCGTCCTGTCATAACCTTTATCCGGCGCCCCCGCGTCACGGCAAGGTTTGTCTCTTGAAGCCTGTTATCGCGAATACTATTGTCTCGGTCAGCACGGCGCTGTTCATGCCGTCCATCTCTGAGAGCTCGTACTGGACCGGCATTGCCTCATAGAGCGTCCACCGCACCGCGCTTTTGCCGTTTCGGTCTACTGCCGTCACATTTATAGTGCGGCGCATATCCTTTCCCGTGGCGGCGCTTATCTCGTCCGGCGCGGCGGAGAGTATCCAGTCGAGAAATTCGTTGTCTCCGATCACTCCCTTGCTGAACCTGACGTTCTGGAACGTCGTCAACGCCGGAATTTCCCGCAAAACGCCTCTCCACTCGGCCCCCGTGCGGACCTTCACCGTCTCCACCTGCATACTGACGCCTGAGAATTGCGCAAATGCGGCCGTTACCGCGGCGCTCTCGCCCTCCACCCCTACGATGAAACGGTATGCGCCAAGCGGATCGTTCTTTAAGCTGCTCATCCGCGTCTTACCCTCGCCTATTTGAATTCAAAGCGTTCGTTAGCCGTGCCGCTGAGCTTCCTGTTTATGGCGGATACCTGTTCGCACCACTGCCTGCGTTCGCGGTGCCCCAGCTCCATCAGCTCGTCGTGGCCCCAATGCAGATAATACGCCAAAAACGCTATCTCCTCGTTGAGCTGCGCCTGCGGATACAGGCTCAGCTCAAAGCGGTCAAAAAATCCGGAGATACCTCTATCTCTTCTCCGCAGTGCGTACAAGTCACCTTGTATACCGGATCCTCCAGCGAGTTTATGCGCTGGTACAGATCCTGCAGGAACACGAGGTCCGCCGTGTACAGCCCCTCGATAACGCGCGTGTTCACGCTCGCCACGCTGCCCAGCTTTATCACCACGCGGGACAGCAGTATTATTGACAGATAACCCGGGTTCTGCTTGACCTTCGGGTCTCTCAGCGGCAATATTTCGTCCGCGGCGGTAGCCAGCCGCATTGTGCCGTTACGGTGCAGATCGCCGCTTTGATCCACATAACCGCGCGGCAGCACGAATTCAAATTCTGTCTGCATTGCAAACCTCCCATGCGCGCCCATTTACGCGCGCTGCGGGAACGGCGGAACCGCCGCCCCCGCAGCACGCTGCACTTCTCACGTATCAGCCGTTATCCGCTAGATGGGCGACGGCTCTCCGGACGGGGCGCCCGGATTATGCTGGAGTCCCTCGTGCGCGATCTCCAGCGAATGTATCGCCACCTCGCCGCCGAGGCCGCTGAGATCCGGCACCGTGTAGCCGACGGGCCACGCGTTGATGATCTCCCAGCTCGGCCCCTCACTGCCGGCGTCGTCTATCAGCGTTACCGTGATATTCTTGCGCTGCATACCTGTGGGGTTGGCCGTGTTTGAAGGCGCGACCGAGAGTATCCACTCAAGGAAGTCTGTGTCGTCCGTCACGCCCCAGCGGAACGTCACGTTGCCGAATTTGGTGAGCCCCGGCAGCTTGCGCGGGGTGTTTCGCAAGTCGTCGCCCTCGCGGTACTCGATCGGATCCACTGAGAGATTCATGCCGGAAACCTCCGAGAAGCCGCCGCGCGAAATACCGTCAATTGCGACAACATACCGAAATACTCTGTACGGATAATTTATTGCCATTACAAAAATTCCTTTCGTATAAAATAAGTATTATGCCGCTCTTATTCGCCCGAGGACGCGGTATGCTGCGTTATGCGGAAGATGACAAACTCGGCGGGCTTCACGGGCGCGATGCCGATCTGGCATATCAACCGTCCGTTGTCGATGTCGTCCTGAGTCATCGTCGTGCGCCCGCACTCTACGTAAAACGCCTCCGCGGGCGTCGTGCCCGCCAGCGCGCCCGTGCGCCACACCGATGCGAGGAACATCTCCAGCGTGCGCGTCACGCGCCCCCAGAGCGTCTCGCTGTTGGGCTCGAACACGACCCAGTTTGTGTTCGCCTTGATGGATTCCTCCACAAAGATGAACAGACGGCGCACGTTGAGATATTTCCACAGTCCGTTGGAGCTTATCGTTCTGGCGCCCCAGACGCGTATGCCGCGCCCCGTGAACGCGCGGACGAGGTTGATGCCCAAGGGGTTGAGTATATCCTGCTCGGCCTCGTTATACGACACCGACAGGCCGGTGCATGAGCGGACCACTTCGTTGGCGGGCGCCTTGTGTACGCCGCGCTCCGTATCCGTTCTGGCGTAAATGCCGATCATCGCGCCGCTGGGCGGGAAGTACGCGCTGCGCTTGGCCAGCGGGTCGAGCGCCTCGAGCCACGGGTGATATATGGCGGCGTACGTGCTGTCGTACATATCGCGGAACTCGCTGACCTCGTTCACCTTTTTGCGGTCGATAGGTATGTCAAGGACGGCAAAGCGGGACTTGAGGTTCTCGCAGTGCGCTATGAGCGCCGCCTGCACGTCCGGCGTCGTGTTTCCCGGCACCGCCATTATGCTGACGTCGGTGTTCTCGAGGAACGCCTGTATGCCCGTGCGCTTGCCGGGGCCGTTGTCGCTGCCTATGAACACGTCGGCGCCTGCGCCGGATACGCCGCCGTCGCTGCCGCCGGAGAGCGCCAGCGTTATGCCCGCCTCGTCCCCGCCGCAGAGCGTGATCGGTACCACCGCCTCGTCCGCCACCTCGCCGATCTCAACTCTGATGAGCTCGCTCTTCCCCGTGCGCGCTCCGATGTAGTTGACCGCCTCGGAATTGAGCGACAGATCCGCAAAGTTCTCCACCGTCTCGCCGAGCTTTACTGACAGCGATATTTCGCACGTGCGTATGTACTTGTTCGTCCCGACCGTAAGGTCGGCGATGCCCTCCATCGTGCACGGGGCATCGAGGGTTATGATGCCGTCGGCCGCGTTCCTTATCGTCGAGTAGGCCTTCACCTCTCCGTTGAACAGCTCGACGATGTCGCCGACATTGAAGCCGTCGGGATTTTTGAGCTTCAGCTCCGCGCCGTTGACGGCCGCCACCTGCGTGCGCGCCTTGTAGGACGCAGTCACCGTGACCCTGATCTGGTCTCCCCACTGCCCGCCGTTCGCCGCGTTCACGGTGAGCACACCGCCGGTGGCCGTCGCCGCCGCCGCGTCCTCGGGCGCCACGCGCATCACATACGCGCGCGAGCCGCCGTTGACAAAAAAGTGCTCCACCGAGTACGGCAGGAAGCGGTTCTCCCCGTACTTCGCCTCGCCGAGATACCCTCCGTAGATCCTCCTGTAGTCGGCAAAGCTTGTGATGAATTGCGGCTTCCCGGACGTCGGCCCGCGTTCCGCCAACCCTATGAAGCCCGCAGTGCTGGTGCTCACCCCCTGCATGGGTACCGCACCGGAGTCAAACTCCTCAACATATACCCCGGGGTGCAAATATTCCGCCATTTTCCCTGAGTCCTCCTTTATTATTGAGTCCTATAATTGACTTTCTTCCGTTCAAGGGCGCCCGCCGGCTGGAACGGGGAAAAAGTCATTCAGAAAGTAGGTGCGGCGCGCGGCCGCCGCGAGCTCACTCGTATTCTCCCGCTCTAATCATATTCACGTCTCTCCAATAATTGACAACGGCCTGAAAATTATATTCCGCCGCCCTGCTCACGGACTCATACGCCGTATATCCGTCGATAATTTCCGCCGCCGTCCTCAAATATACGGTCCCGGCGTGCCGGAAAGCGGCCCCCAGCATCAGCTCTCCGTTGATCTTATGGCATAATTCGACGGATTTCGCGGCGTCGGCCGCAAAAGGGTACATGCTGACGAAGCTGACAAACCGTCCCTTGCACAGACACGCCACATTCCACTCCGCCGCGCCGCTGCGAATGCGAAAACGATAATCGCCGCCGTCCGCCGTATACTCGATCCCGTTGTGTGACAGGAACTCCTCGACTACCTTTTCACTCTCCGATTCGCCCCACTCGCCGCCTATTGCCACAGCAATCCACCGCACTCTTATCTGTTTGTCGCCATTTACACCTTAACATGGAGATAATACCACTGTTTGCCATACGTGTCAATACTAATTCAGAAAAATTTTGTTATTTTTTCGAGAAAATGTCACCCCCCAGGAAAGCAATGTCAACAACTTAAGGATGAGGGGATAAGGAAGTCACAAATGAGACTTTAGCTGTAGGTTGAACTTTTTGCCTGTGGGCTTACGGGGGAAATGCCTGCCTGGTCTGATGGGGG
>JAISBX010000046.1 GCA_031265965.1 Oscillospiraceae bacterium
CCGCGGTAGTTAGTCATCTCTGACGCGGCGCGTTCCAGCACGCTCAGAGGCAGCACGGAGGGGCCGGCGGAAAAGTTGTAGATTCTCTCGCTTGGCATAGTAAAGGCACCTTTCTGTCAACAATATCGCGCCGCACGGACGCGCGGCGCGCGCAAGAATTACCGCCAATTATAATACCCCGCGCACGCGTTGTCAAATGCCATGTGATGTGTCGCGAAAATTTGAAAATTTCAGGCTTATGTCCATAGCGCTCGCGCTGTGGGTGAGCGAGCCTATGGAGATCATATCTACGCCTGTCGCGGCTACGGAGGCAAGATCGCGGTCGCCCATGTTTCCGGAGGCTTCGGTGAGAGCGCGTCCGGCGATGAGGCGCACGGCCTCGGACATCTGTTCTATCGTCATGTTGTCTAACATTATGACGTCGGCGCCGGACTCAAGCGCCTGCGCGACCTGTTCTATGCTCTCCGTCTCCACCTCGATCCTCAGCGTGTGAGGCGCGTTGCGCCTAGCGAGCGCTACCGCGGCGGCGACGCCTCCCGCGGCGGCAATGTGATTGTCCTTTATGAGCACGCCGTCGTACAGGCCGAAGCGGTGATTTGACCCGCCGCCGCACCGGACGGCGTATTTTTCAAGGGCGCGCAGACCCGGCGCAGTCTTGCGTGTGTCCGTCACGCGCGCTCCGCTGCCGGCGACGCACCGGACGGAGGAGGCGGTGCGCGTCGCGATCCCGGAAAGATGCTGCAACAGATTGAGCGCCGTGCGCTCGCCCGTCAGTATGCTCCGCGACGGGCCGCGTATCTCCGCTATAACAGTGTCGCCCGGGACCTCGTCGCCGTCGGACACGAGCGGCGTAAATTCAACGCCTCCGTCAAGCAGACCGAACACGCGTGCGGCGACCCCGAGCCCGCATATCACGCCCGGTTCCCTCACGCGGAACGTCCCCGCCGAGACCGCGTCCTCCGAGACGCAGCATCGCGTGGTGATGTCGCCCGACCCTATGTCCTCCGCCAGCGCCGCCGTCAGCAATTCGTCCCAATCGCCGTACCCTGCGCGTGAATACATAAAAAGCCCCCCGATGTAAATATCATTGTGTGTGCCATTTGTATTATATACGACCCGGGCAAGCTAAGTCAAGAAACCGCATTGCTTTATACTTAACCACCGCACTAGAAGTGCAGTAGAGATTTTTCTGAGACAGACGGCTTGATTAAGCGCGCCGCTTCCTATATAATAGCCGAAGCGCGGGGGCTCTCGGGAGCGGCTTGCGCGATCTCGCTGGGAGGCAAGTACATAAAATGATCATAAAAACAGACAAAATCCGGTGCGCCGCGCGGCGCGCGAGGGCTTACGGGAGATTGGGGACCGTCGCGGCGCTGATTGCGCTGGCGCTGGTACTGAATATCACGGCGTCGGCACTCGGGGCGGGCAGGACCGTATACACCAACACGCGCCGGCTGGCGGACAACCTCATATTTACGGATACGGTCTCGTGGAACGACGACGTCGGCCGCGAGGAGAGCTACTCGCTCACGCTGACGGGCGCGGGCGAGGCGTACCCCATAATCATGGCGGACGACACGGTGTACGGAGGCATGACCATATCGCAGATGACGCAATACGCGGCGTCGCAGGGCCTCAACGTGCTCGCCGCGGTGAACACCGACTTTTTCTCAACGCAGACCGGGATACCGATAGGCGTAGCGGTAGAGGACGGGGAGTACATATCTAGCCCCGGCCCCGCTCCGTTCTCCACGGTGTCGTTCGACGGCGCCGGCGGCGTGCGTTTCTCGAAAAACGCCGCCGTGACCATCACCCTCTCGAACGACGGCGGCGGGCCAAGCACGGAAAATATCGGTAAGAGCGTAGAAATTATAAACTTTAATACGTACAGGCACGCGGCGGGCGGGCTCGTGCTCTATTCCTCGGCGTATTCCACCGTATCGACGCGCACGAGCTCGCCGGGCTGGTTCGTGAGGTTAAAAATACTGGAAGGCCGCCCCACCGTATCCGGCAGTATGACGCTCGTCGTTGAGGACAAGCTGGAATCTGACGGCGCGATCGCGATCGGCGACGATTATCTCATACTGACCGCCGACGCGGACGCAGGCTTGCAGGGCGCGTACGACTCGTTCGCTCCCGGCGACCTTGTGACTATGACGACGCGGTGCAACGACGAAAATCTGATAAACGCGCGCTGGGCCACCGGCGGGGGCGATATTCTCATCTCCGGCGGCGCGATCGCCGACTCCGCCTCTTGGACGAAGGAACTGCTCGGCAAGCACCCGCGGACGGTGCTCGGCGTGCGGAGCGACGGTTCCGTGCTGGCGTACGTGCTCGACGGCAGGGAACCGCAGCACTCCGAGGGGCTGACGCTCGCCGCGCTCGCGGAGGAAATGCTGCGGCAGGGCTGCGTCGACGCCGTAAACTTAGACGGCGGCGGTTCGTCAGCTATGAGCGTCAGGCTCACCGGGACACCGGAGAGCGTGATCATAAGCAAGCCGTCCGACGGCGCGGAGCGCAAGTGCTCCACATACCTCCTGTTTGTGACGGAGCTCGTGCCGGACGGCGTCCCGAGGCGATTAGCTCTCTCTAACAACGGGGTGATCGTCCTGCCGGGCTCGTCCTTCGAGCTGGGCTACGCCGCGAGCGACGCCGGCTTCGCGCCCGTGCCGGCGCCGCGCGACATAACGGCGTCGTCGTCGGGGCTCGGATATATCGAGGGGACAACATATACGGCGGGAAGCGAGGCGGGAGTGGACGCCATAGACCTGTATTCCCCGTCCGGCGGCGCCTCGGGAACCGGCGAGGTATTCATAATCAAGACGCCGACGTCGCTTACGGTGAGGCGCGACGGGACGGGCGACGCGCTGACGCAATTGATCGTCGCGCCCGGTGAATCCGTCCGCCTATCGGTGTCGTCCACGTATTACAGGCAGGACGTCACGGCGCAGCCGGGTTCTTACGTCTATTCCGTGAATGAACTCATGGGGACAATCGATGCCGAGGGAGTGTTCACAGCCGCCGACGTAGCGGCGGGCTCCGGTGCAATCACCGTCTCCGCGGGCGAGAGGACAGTGACAATTCCCGTGGAGATACTCGGCTTCGACGACGTGTCGGGGCACTGGGCAAAGGAGTATATATACGCGCTGGCAGTGAAAAATATAGTTACCGGCGTCACGCCAAAATCGTTTTATCCAAACTCGACGATGAAGCGCGGCGATTTTGTGCTCATGTTGTACAGGGCGGCCGGCAGTCCCGCTGTCGAAGGCTTCGTCCCGGCTGACGGGGAGACCGCGCCCGTGCCCGCCGGAGGGTTCACGGACGTCTACAACAACGATTACTACGCGCAAGCCGTTATGTGGGCGAAAAACGCGGGGATCACGCAGGGCGTCGGCGGCGGCTTGTTTGCCCCGCAGTCGGTCCTGACGCGGCAGGAGGCGTTCACTCTCGTCCGCCGCGCGCTGGATATGCTTATAACATCGGACGCGGCGGCGCTTCCGGAGGGCGACCTGACGCTGTTCACCGATGCCGCGGACATCGCCGAATACGCGCAAGACCCGACCGCCGTACTCGTCGGCATGGGCATTATAGAGGGTTCCAATGGCGCGCTTACTCCAAGAGGGCAGTTGACGAGGGCGCAGATGGCGAAAATACTGGAGTCAGTCCTGACCTACTCCCCCGCCCCGGAACCAACTCCCGAACCGACGCCGGAGCCAACTCCCGAACCAACACCCGAACCGACACCCGGGCCGGAACAGGAACAGGATCAAATATGATAACTTTTGTAGATAAAGCTGAAATAAGCATACGCGCGGGCGACGGCGGCAACGGCGCCGTGTCGTTCCGGCGCGAGAAATACGTCGCGGCGGGCGGTCCCGACGGCGGCGACGGCGGCCGCGGCGGCGACGTTATTTTCACAGCTCAGCCGAATATGTCCACGCTCATGGATTTCCGCTACAAGCGCAAGTACGCCGCACAGTCCGGCGCCGACGGCACGGGGCGCAACCGCACGGGCAAGGACGGCGAAGATCTTATCATATCCGTTCCCGGCGGAACGCTCGTGCGCGACGCCGCGAGCGGCTCGATAATCTGCGACATGTCGGGCGATTGCGAGCGCTTCCGTATCGCGCGCGGCGGAAACGGCGGCTGGGGCAATAGGCATTTTGCCACGCCGACGCGTCAGGCGCCGCGTTTCGCCAAGAGCGGTATGCCGGGCGAGGAGCTCGACGTAGTGCTGGAGCTGAAGCTCTTAGCCGACGCGGGCATTATAGGCCTGCCTAACGCGGGTAAGTCCACGCTGTTGTCTGTGATGTCAAAGGCGCGCCCCAAGATCGCCAATTACCGCTTTACCACGCTGTATCCAAACCTCGGCGTCGCGGCGCCGGGCGGCGCCGCGCCTTTTGTGCTCGCCGACATCCCCGGGCTCATAGAGGGCGCATCGGAGGGCGCGGGCCTGGGGCACGATTTCCTGCGCCATATTGACAGGTGCAGGCTGCTCATCCACGTGGCGGACGTCTCAGAGAGCGAAGGACGGCGCGCGTCGGACGACTTCGACACTGTGAACGCGGAGCTCGGCAAGTACAGCGAGAAGCTGGCGTCGAGGCCGCAGATAGTCGTGGCTAACAAGTGCGACATAGCGGACAGCCGCGCGATCGACGAGTTCAGGGAGCACGTATCCGCTCTCGGCTACGATATGCTGGAGATATCCGCCGCCACGTCCGCCGGCGTCCGCGAGCTGACCGACGCCGTTATAAACCGCCTCGCCGGTCTGCCGCCCACCGCAGTCTACACGCCGGACTACATCCCGCCTCCGCCGGATCTCGGCTCTCCGGAAGAGCTCGACGTCACGGTGAAGGACGGCGTATGGCTCATCGAGGGCAAGTGGATGGAGCGCCTAGTGCGCAACGTCAACTTCTCCGATTTCGAGTCCAAAATGTTCTTTGAGCGCACCTTAAAAAATGCCGGCGTCTACGCCCGTTTGAAAAACATGGGCATACAAGAGGGGGATACCGTAAGCATATACGATCTGGAATTTGAGTATGTAGATTAAGAAATACTCGTATGCCGCAAATTTTCAACGGCGCAACATTCCTCAAAATTGCCTATTGACAAACCTCTAGCAATCTGCTAGACTGGCGGCACAACTTAATCAAACCGTTGAAGCGGGAGTAAAAACGCAGCGTGCATTCACAGAGAGCCGGGGGGCTGAGAGCCGGTAAAACGCAGCGCGTTACAATGGGCCGCCGAGGGCGCGGGTAAATGCCGCGACGTATCGCACGCGTCAGT
>JAISBX010000129.1 GCA_031265965.1 Oscillospiraceae bacterium
GTGGTAGGCTGGCTGGTATGTGTAAAGGGAGTATACCACGGCCAGTCCTTTACGCTGAAAGCGGGGCAGAATTTTGTCGGCAGGGACGAGCGAACCGACGTGCCGCTGACGCTTGACGAGCGCGTCTCGCGCGGGAAACACGCGATAATAATGTTCGAGCCCAAGGGCAGGACATTTTATGTTATGGCGGGAGACACCAACGGACTGACTTACTTAAACGACGAACTCGTGCTGACCCCGGCGAAGCTTGCCGCGTATTCAAAGATAGGCGTCGGCGGCAGCGAATTCCTGTTTGTCCCGTTCTGCGGGACGGAATTCTCCTGGGAGGGCCGATAGCTGTGGAAGTCATTCGCTGCGACAACTGCTTTGAGGAGTATTCGGACGAGTACGACGTGTGCCCGCACTGCGGGTATGTGCCCGGGGAAGCGTCGAAAGAGGTGTTCCAGCTGTTTCCGGGGACTGTGCTCAACGAGCGGTACATCACAGGGCAGGTCCTCGGCTTTGGAGGCTTCGGCATAACGTACAAGGCGTATGACAGGAAGCTGAAATCAGTCGTCGCCATAAAGGAATACTATCCCAGCGGCATTGTCAACCGCGCGCCGGGCACAAAGCACGTCATCCTCATTACGCAAAACCGCGTCAGAGAGTACAATCATGGGCTGACGCGTTTTCTCGACGAGGCGAGAAATATGGCGCGGTTCGGCTCGCATCCCAGCATAATCAACATATATGAATATTTCGAGGAGAACAACACCGCGTACCTCGTCATGGAGTTCCTCGACGGCACGACGCTGGACGAGTATCTAAATGAGAATTCTCTGGACGTGGACTCCGCCATAGAACTCGTGGCGCCGGTTTGCGCCGCGCTCAAATCTGTCCACGCGCAGGGGATCATCCATCGCGACGTGAGCCCCGACAACATATTTCTGTGTACGAACGGGGCGGTCAAGCTGATCGACTTCGGCGCCGCGCGCTTCGCCGCGAACGAGGATAGGCTGCTGACGATTATTTTGAAGCCCGGCTTCGCGCCTCCGGAGCAGTATGAGCGGGTAAATATCCAAGGCGCGTGGACGGATATCTACGCTCTGGGCGCGACGCTCTACTATATGCTGACAGGGCTTAAGCCCGAGGAGTCCACGAACAGAAAGATACAAGATGACCTGCCTCCCCCGCACGTCGTAAACTCAGCCGTACCGGAAAATGTCAGCAATACCATAATGAAAGCTATGGCCGTTGACAGGCATATGCGCTTTTCCATGGTCGAGGAATTTGAAAAAGGGCTGAGCGGGTCAAAGAAGATCATAACGCTGGCGAAGGAGAAAAAGCGGCGCAACAGGCGGCGTTTCGTCGGCATATTCGCGGCGCTGCTCGCCGTCGCTGTAGGCGGGACGGCCTTTGCCTACAGCTTCAACAGACAGCGCGAGGAGGAGACGCTGCCGGACGCCGCGATAGAGCTGTGGTACCCGAGCTCCGGCGACGCGCGCGTGGACGAATCCAAAGCCGCCGCGCTCCAAGGCATTATCGGGACGTTTAGGGAGAGCTTCCCGAACGTCGAGATCACTGCGGCGAGCTTTCCGGAGGCGGAGTACGCGCGCGCCGTGCGTGACGCGCTGGCGGTCGGAAGCCCCATTGTGTTTGAATCTACTAATTTGAGTGATGAGCTGCTCTCGCGCGCTTTGGAGCTCGACGGGGCGATTGGGGAGACGGAGAGGGCGGATTGCTGGTTCCTCGGCGGGTATGACCGCTATTTCCCGTCGCGCCGCCGGCTTCCGCTGGGCTTTGTTGCGCCCGTAGTGTACGTGAACACGACGCTTATATCGACGGACAGCGCCGGAGCAAGCGACTTATCGGGCGTCGGGCCGGACAGGGGCGTCTTTCTCGCGGGGGATGCGGAATCGTATCTCGGGGACACGGGCGATTTTTTTGACGTTCAGGCGGAGCTGCCCGCCCGTTACAGGCTCCTGTATCTGGACAAAAAAGGCGTGGTGGCGCGGTTCACCGATATGTGGAGCGCGGCCCCGAGCGGCAACGACGAGCGCAAGTGCGCCCTGCGGCTGCTGGAATATATGCTGAGCGATAACGCGCAGGACTATCTGCATCTCCGCCGGCAGAGCGGCGCGCTGCCTGTCAACAAGCGCGCGCTTGCCGCTTACTGCGAGGTCTACACCGATTTTGACGGGTTCTTTGACAATATAGGCGACTATACGTTTCAAGCAAAATAACCGGATAGAAGGGGCTGTGAACGCGATGAAGTTTTGTATGGGGTGCATGGAGCAATATGAGGAGGGCTTGAACGTCTGCCCGTATTGCGGGTACGCCGAGGGCACGCCGGCGGGAGAGGCGCTGCATATGTCGCCGGGAGAGATATTACAGGAGCGATACATTGTCGGGAGGGTGCTCGGCTTCGGAGGTTTCGGCGTGACGTACATAGGCTGGGACGCGCAGCTTGAGCGCAAGATCGCGATAAAAGAATATCTGCCGAGCGAGTTTTCGACGCGCATGGCGGGGCAGACGCAGGTCATGGTGTTCACCGACAGCAAAAAGCAGGAGCAGTACCGGAGCGGAATGCTGAAATTCATCGACGAGGCGCAGCGGCTCGCGAAATTTCAAAACGAGGACGGCATCGTAAAGATATTTGATAGCTTTGAGGCCAACAACACCGCCTACATAATAATGGAATTCCTCGACGGCGAGACGCTTGCCGATATGCTGGGCCGAGAGGGCGTAATACCCGCGGAGCGGGCTTTTTCAATGCTTGCTCCCGTCATCACCTCGCTGCGCGCCATACACGAGCAGGACGTCATCCACCGCGACATCGCGCCGGACAATATTTTTCTGACGCGGGACGGAAAGGTGAAGGTCATAGATTTCGGGGCGGCCAGATTTGCGACTACCGCCCACAGCAGGAGCCTCACCGTCATCATAAAGCCGGGCTATTCGCCGGAGGAGCAGTACCGCAGCCGGGGCGACCAGGGAAAGCACACGGACGTATACGCGGTCGGGGCTGTGCTCTACAGAATGATAACGGGTTCCGCGCCGCCGGATGCGCTTGAGCGGCGGGCGGAGTTCGAGAGCAGGAAAAAGGACATACTTAAACCGCCGTCGCGCTTCAAGGCGGAGCTGACGGTAAATCAGGAGACTGTAATACTCAACGCGCTCAACGTCCGGATAGAGGACAGGACGCCAGATATGACGGCGCTGCTTGAGGAGATGGCGAGCGAGGCGCCTGTCGCGCGCCGCCGGGGCAGGATAGCGAAGATCGACGTACATAGGTGGCCGCTTTGGGCAAAGATACTCGCGCCCGCGGGCATTGCTGCCGTCGCGACGCTGAGTACGCTGTTCGCGCTCGGGATAATCGGCTTTGAGTCGTTTTTGCAGACGTCCATCAAGATACCGGAGGGTATGTCGCGCGTGCCGTCCGTTGTAAACAGCGAGCTCGGCGCGGCGGAGGAGAGGCTAGTCGCGTCGTCGTTGGTGTATACGATAACCGACAAGCAGTTTTCGACGCTCATACCCGCCGATTTCATACTTACGCAGGATTTGAGCGCCGGTTCCGTTGTGCCTGTAAACAGTCTCGTTCAGGTCACGATGAGCGGCGGAGCGGAGACGAAAATAGTCCCAAAGGTCGAGGGGCAGGACGCCGGGGAGATAACGGAGGAGCTCCGGGAACTCGGGTACGCGGTGAAGACGGTGTACGAGTACAGTGCCGTCATCCCGGAGGGGGGCATAATCCGGCAAGACGTACCCGCGAACAGCGAGCTCGCCGTCGGGGAGACTATCACGCTCATTGTCTCAATGGGGCGGGATCCTTCCGTCGCGGCGGAGCGCGCGGAGGCGGAGATACCGGAATTCGCGGGGCTCGACTATGACGATGCGCTGCTTTTGGCGGCGGACACGGGCTTTATAATAGCCGTCGCCTCGCGCGAATACAACTCTTCGGTTCCGGAGGGCGGCGTTATCTCGCAGTCGCCGGCGCCGGGGGCGGACGCCATGACGGGCGACGAGATAAGGCTCGTTGTCTCGCTCGGCGCGCCGCAGGCGAGGGTGCCGGACGTGCAGTACAAAAAGCTCGCCGATGCCGTAGCGATGCTTGAGGCCGCGGGCCTCTCGTCGAGCGTCACGTATCAGGAGAGCGATACTGTCGCAAAGGGTTCGGTAATATCGCAAGACCCGCCGGCGAAGAGCGTAGTAGAGCCGGGCGACGCCGTGTATCTTGTCGTTAGCGCCGGCCGCGAGATCAAGGTGCCCGGCGTAACGGGCATATCGGAGGCCGACGCGCGGACCGCGCTCGGCGGCGCGGGGCTGTCCGTCGCCGTCCAGTACGAGAAGAGCGACTCAATAGCGGAGGGGAACGTCATCCGGCAGTCCCCGGCGTCCGGCGCTACGGCGTCAAAGGGCGACGCCGTGACGATAACCGTCAGCAGCGGCAAAGACCTTTCCGAGGTTCCCGAGGTGACGGGGCAGAAAAAGGCGGACGCGCAGAGCGCGCTTGAGTCCGCCGGCTTCAAGGTGACGGTAAACGAGGTCAGCCACGAGACGGTGGAGAGCGGCGCCGTAATCTCGCAGTCCCCGGCGGGCGGCACGATGCAGCAAAAGGGCTCGCGCGTCGTACTGACGGTGAGCACGGGGCCGGAGCCCGTCATTATTCCGGATGTTACGGGTATGTCGCAGTCGCTCGCGGAAAAGACGCTGCGCGATTTGGGATTCAGCGTATCCTCGGAGGCTGATTTCAGTGACAATGTCGACAAGGACAAAATAATTTCGCAGAGCCCGAAGGGTGGGAGCAAGGGGAAAAAGGGCGACGCCGTCACGCTCACGGTGAGTCTCGGCGTCAAGACGGACAATCTGCCGGATGTGTCGGGGCTCAGCTTATCCGCCGCTCAGAGCGCGCTGCAGGCGCTCGGCGTGACGGTGAACACTTCTGAGGAGTATGACGACAACATTCCGGAGGGCAGCGTAATTTCCCAGAGCCCGCAGCAGGGGACAATTGTGAAAAAGGGCGACACCGTGACGCTGAAAATAAGCCGCGGGCCAAAGCCCGTGAGTATGCCGAGTGTCACGGGCAAGAGCGAGAGCGATGCCCGCGCCGCTCTCGACGCGATAAAGCTCAACGTCAGCGTAAAGCGGGAGTACAGCGAAACAGTCGCGAAAGACACGGTAATTTCACAGAGCCCGCAGAGCGGCGCACAGGTGCGCAAGGGCGACGCGGCGACGATAACGGTAAGCGACGGCAGGGAGCCCATAAGCATACCCGACCTGACGAATCAACCCGTTTCCACCGCCCGCCCGCAATTGGAGGGCTTAGGCTTCAAGGTGGACACTTCAACACCGGAGTACAGCCCGACAGTCCCCAAGGACAGCGTAATTTCGCAAGACCCCCGCACCGGCACGGGCTACAAGAACGACGTAATATCGCTGAAAATAAGCCTCGGCAAAGAGCCTGTCACGGTGCAGGCCGTCACAGGAGACGCCGCCTCCGCCAAAGCAACTCTGGAGGCGCAAGGACTGATAGTGAAGACCGTGGAGGAGTACAACGAGACTATAGCCACAGGTTCCGTAATATCCCAGAGCCCACAAGGCAACACGCAGGCATCCAAGGGCGACACCGTAACGCTAACAGTAAGCCTAGGCAAGCAGCCGCGCACCCTGCCGAGCTACCTCAACGCCCAGTGGACCACCGCCGCCGAAAGCGCCCTCACCGCATGGGGGGTGAAGGTGAATAAGACAGAAGTTTTCAACGAGGATATCGACAGCGGCTCCGTTGTCAGACAAACCCCGTCGGCAAGCGCAATTGTATACAGCGGCGACACAGTAACCATTGAAGTCAGCAAAGGCCGGGAGCCCACGGTTCTCGTAAACTATAAAGATCAATCCTTCAACACCGTAAGGAACACGCTTGTTGGACGCGGCATAATCGTCACTGAGACATATGAATTCCACGACACAGTAAGCAACGGTTCAATCATTTCACATACTCCCGCGCAAGGAACACTGTACAGAGGCGATTCCATAAGCTTCGTGGTCAGCAAAGGCCCGGATATGGTAACTGTCCCGAACGTGGTGAATCTCTCGATGGCAGACGCAAAGCAGAAATTAGAGGGTCCAGAGTTTAATTTTACTGTATCAATGACTTCCGAATGGACCTCAGGCACAACACGAGGGAACGTAATAAGGCACACCACCGGCAGCCTCAAAAGAGGCTCTACCGTTGAATTAGTAATAAGCAACGGCCCCGACTGGTCCGCATGGCAAGACACGCAGCCCACCGGAGACATTGAAACCCAAACGCGAACTGTGTACCGTTACCGTTTTAAGAAAAAGGAGACAAGAACCAGCACTAGTTCAAATCTCACTCTCTCGGGTTGGAACCTAGAGTCAAAGACGGACTCGTGGCCTAACGAGTGGAAGAATAACGGCACAACCGCTGTCACTGCTACTACAGATCGCCAAGTGAACCCTATATGGCATGATGCGGTGTATTGGTGGCGTTATAACCGTTGGGTGTATTGGGAAAATGGAAAACAATACTCTGCCCAAAATTCCAGCTATGGCGGTACTCCACAAGAGATTTATGTTGATAATCAGTTGTACAATTACAAAAGAGGAGAAACCCATAAAAATAGTGATCGATTTGGTGATTATGAGGGTCCTGGCCCCAGTTCTCTGAGTGCTTGGTGGTGGAATGAGACACGAGTGGAAAAACAGGCGGGTTACAACACATATGAGTATAGAGATAAGATATATACATATGTATTCTGGCAATGGGATGTCTGGGCAATAAACGGGTGGGTTGATTTTGAGGTCACTAAGACGAATGAACGCGATGTGGAGACAAAGACACAGTATTGTTATCGCGGGAAATCGGTGATACCATGAGTTTTATGAGAAAAATTGCGCTTGCGGTTATGATTGTCGCAGTTGTGCTGGCGTGTATGGGCGTTGCGGCGGTGGATGTGGATGAGGTGCGGGATGTTGGGTCGCCGGAGGATGCTCGGAGGGTGTTTCGGGGGGCTTTGGAGGGGCTTTCTGGGGTGGAGAAGGGGGATCCGGGGGTTGTGGAGGAGCTTGCATTGCTTGCCGAGGAGTGCGTTAGATATGCGGGCGGGGAGGCGCCGGGGGGGACGGTGCTGGATATGATGGATTCGGCGGCTATGTACGGCGTGGAATTTGTGCGGAAGCTGCGAGTTGGGGCGACGGTGCGCGTGGGCGACGGAGCGGACGGAGAGGCAGTTGTCGAGGTGGAGGGGCGGGAGCTCAGTGAGGCGGCGGGGGAGCAATATGACTATGTCTGTATTGAGGCGCCGTTTGCGCGGCTGCGGCTGGACGCGCGGGACGCCGCGGGGCGCGGGGATGTCGCGATGCGGGACCTGAGAGTGCCGCCCGAGCCCGAGAAGCCGGCCGCGATCGCGGCGGCGCTGCGGTATTGGAGCGTGTGGGCGATACTCGTATCGCTCGTTGTGAGTATAGCCATAGAACCGCTGCGCCGAAAAGCTTTCACGCGCTGGATAACGCTGGCGCTCTGCCTCGCGCTCGCGGGGGGCAACGCGCTCTCGCTGGCGCTCACGCGCGAGGAAACGTTCGTTGCGGACGACGGCGTGGAGATAAGCATAGCGGAGGGCGCTCCGTTCATACTCTCCCTGCCAGCGCGCGACGAATACGAAGCGGAGCTCACCGTCGTGGACGCGGACGGAAAACCGCTGCCGTGCAAATACAACAGCCTCACGCACACCGTGGACGCGCGCGTGAACGCCGGAGGCAAATATTATCTTAGGCTGAGCGCCGTGTATTTTACAGACATCGCGGACAAAAGCGACGAGATGCGCCGCGCCGTCCGAGTCCTCACATCGTGCGGGCTCATGGACGGCGCGGACGAACGCAGCTTTTTGCCAGACAGGGAGATAACGCGGGCGGAATTCGCGTCCGTAATGCTGCGCGTGATGGGGCTGCTCGACGAAAGCGCGGAGAGCCGGTTCACGGACGTGCTGCACAGCGACTGGTTCTACGCCGTGGCGGCGTCAGCTGAAAAAGAAGGG
>JAISBX010000150.1 GCA_031265965.1 Oscillospiraceae bacterium
GGATCATCAGCTTCTTTTCCGCCCCGCTGCGCCGCCGCCCGGGTCCGAAACGGCGCAAATAGGCAGTTGGAGTTGTGTACCATTTTGGATATATTGAATAAGATTTCGTCGCCCGCGGACGTGCGCGCGCTGGACGCAAACGAGCTGCCCGAGCTATGCTCCCGGCTGCGGTCGTACCTCGTTGAAAACGTGTCGAAGACGGGCGGGCATCTCGCCTCAAACCTCGGGGTCGTCGAGCTGACCGTCGCGATGCACCGCGTTTTCGACTCCGCGCGGGACAGACTCATTTTCGACGTGGGGCACCAGTGCTACGTACACAAGCTGCTGACCGGCCGTATGGATAAATTTTCCACTCTGCGCTCGCTCGACGGTCTTTCCGGCTTCCCGAAGCCGGCGGAGAGCCGCCACGACGCATTTATCGCCGGACACGCGTCAAACTCAATATCCGTCGGTTTGGGTATGGCTCGGGCGCGCACGCTTCTCGGGCGCGACTTCTCCGTGGTGTCCGTGATAGGCGACGGGGCGCTCACGGGCGGGCTCGCTTACGAGGCTCTCGCCGACGCGGGAGAAAGCGGGGAGCCGTTCATCATAATACTCAACGACAACGGAATGTCCATCGACGGCAACGTGGGCGGCGTCGCGCGGTATCTCGCCCGGCAGAGGCTCAAGCCGTCGTACGCCGTGTTCAAAAGGCGGTATAAGCGGCTCATGGAGATGATACCGGGCGGCAGGAGGATATACCGTATCACCCACGGCATAAAGAGCGCCGTAAAAAACGCGCTGCTCCATTGCAGTATGTTCGAGGAGATGGGGCTGCAATATGTGGGGCCCGTCGACGGGCACGACGTACCGCGGCTCATAGAGGCGCTCAAGTGGGCAAAGGGGATCGCGGCGCCCGTTCTGGTGCATGTCAGAACGCAGAAGGGCAAGGGCTACGCGTTTTCCGAGCAGACGCCGGAACAGTATCACGGCGTACCCCCGTTCGACGAGGCGGTCGGCCTTGTCTGCGGGCGCGGCGACACGTTTTCCACGGTGTTCGGGCGCGAGCTCACAAAACTCGCCGGAGAGGACGCGCGCGTATGCGCGATAACCGCCTCAATGACGGAGGGCACGGGGCTCGCCGAATTCGCGGCGAGGTATCCGGAGCGTTTCTTCGACGTGGGCATCGCGGAGGGGCACGCCGCCGCAATGGCCGCGGGGCTCGCCGCCGCGGATCTCGTACCCGTTTTCGCCGTATACTCGACATTTTTGCAGAGGGCCTACGATATGCTGCTGCACGACGTCGGCATAATGGGTCTGCACGTGGTACTGTGCGTGGACCGGGCGGGTCTCGTGCCCGGCGACGGCGAGACGCATCAGGGCGTATTCGACGCCGCGTTTCTGGCGAGCGTGCCGGGCATGACGGTGATGTGTCCCGCGAGCTTCGCGGAATTGCGCGATATGCTGCGCCACGCCGTCACACAGCTCGGCGGCCCTGTGGCCATACGGTACCCAAAGGGGTGTCAGGGAGGCTACGCCGGGGGCGGCCGCGGAGAGACGCGCGTGCTGCTCGAGGGCTCGGACATAACGGTCGTCAGCTACGGCGTGATGATAAACATCGCGCTTGAGGCGGCCGGGCTGCTGAGCGCCGGAGGAATATCGGCGGAGGTGATAAAGCTGGGAGTGATAAACCCGCTCGACTGCGGCCCAATAGCGGCGTCGGTAAAAAAGACGGGCAGACTGCTGCTTCTGGAGGACGTCGCCCGAGCGGGGGGCGTCGGTGAGCGCGCCGCCGCCTCGCTCGCCGCGGACGGCACGGCGCCCGGCTCCATTACGCTTATAAACACGGGCTGCGGGTATATCCCGTGCGGTACGGTGGACGAGCTGCGCGAGAGGTACGGACTGGACGCTCGGAGCGTCGCGCGGGCGGCCGCGGAGGCTGTCGCCCGGTGAGCCGGGAGCGGCTGGATCTGCTGCTCGTACGGCGCGGGCTGCTCGACGGCCGCGAGAGGGCGCGCGCGGCGGTGATGAGCGGACAGGTGTACGTTGACGGGCGCAGGATAGACAAGCCCGGTACGCAGGTGGGCGAGGACTGCGAGCTTGAATATCGCGGAGGCGGCAAAAAATACGTCAGCCGGGGCGGGGAAAAGCTGCAAAAGGCGCTCGTATTTTTCGGCGTGTCGCCGGACGGCGCGACGTGTCTCGACTGCGGCGCCTCGACAGGCGGCTTCACAGACTGCCTGTTACAGGGCGGCGCGAGACGCGTGTACGCGGTGGACGTCGGGTACGGACAGCTCGCGTGGAGCCTGCGCACCGACCCGCGCGTCGTCGTAATGGAGCGCACAAACATACGGTACGTCACGCGCGAGGACGTGCCGGAGCCCGTGGAGCTTGCCGTTATAGACGTTTCGTTCATATCGCTGGCGCTCGTGCTCCCTGCCGTGCGCGGGCTTCTCGCGGACGGGGGGCGGGTCGTCTGCCTGATAAAGCCGCAATTTGAGGCGGGGCGCGGCAAGGTCGGCAAAAAAGGCGTCGTGCGCGACCTCGAAACGCACGTGGACGTCCTCCGCGGCTTTGCGGACAACGCCGTTCGCGCCGGCTTTAACGTCCAAGGACTCACATTTTCACCGCTGAAGGGGCCGGAGGGCAACATCGAATACCTCGGTCTCCTGTCGGACGGCGACGCCGGCGAGGCGCCGGATATACGCGGCGTGGCAATGGAGGCGCACCTCGCGCTGGATCAAGAAAAGGGGGGTTGACGTTTTGTGAAAAAGATCGTACTTTGTCCGAACGAGAGCAGGGACAGCGGGCTCGAGGTCTCGCGCGAGGTCGTGCGGATGCTCGAGGAGAGCGGGATGAGGACGGCGCTGTGCCCGCTGCCGGATTACGACAGCGCGTACGCGCGCGGAGCCGGCTACGGCGCGCTGATGGCGGAGCTGGGCGACGCCGAGATGATCATAGCCTTCGGGGGCGACGGCACGATACTCCGCACGGCGCGCGCGGCCGCCGGCCTCGGCGTGCCCATCCTCGGCGTAAACCTCGGCGGCAAGGGCTTCA
Organism: Oscillospiraceae bacterium; assembly: GCA_031265965.1. The sequence goes on from JAISBX010000150.1 coordinate 3,037, forward strand.
TGGCGGAGCTTGAGAGGGCCGACATAGGCGTCATCCCCTCGGCGCTGGCGGGCGGCTACACAACGGAGGGGCGCATGATGCTCGACATTGAGCTCAGGCGCGGCGGCACCGTAATATGCGAGGATTTCGCGCTGAACGACGTCGTGATCGGCGGTATAACAAAGGTCGTGGACATAACGCTGTACGGCGACGGGCACGTCATATCGGAGCTAAGCGGAGATGGTGCGGTCATTGCGACGCCCACAGGCTCAACGGCGTATTCGCTGTCCGCCGGAGGGCCCATAGTCGAGCCGTCGGCGCAAAATATACTGATAACGCCGGTTTGCGCGCATATGCTCAAGGCCAGGCCCTTCGTTCTGGCGGCGGACAGGCAGGTGTCCGCCGTGCTCGGCGCGGGCAGGCCGAATCCGGCGTATATGTCCGTCGACGGCTGCGAATACGTCGACCTGTGCGGCGGCGACGTATTGAATGTGAAAAGGTCTGCGAAGCTCACGCGCCTCGTACATCTCGCGGGCGGGAGCTTTTATAAAAAAGTAAGTGAGAAGCTGGGGGAACCGACATGAAAAATTTCAGGCAGGCCGCCATATTGCAGGTCATATCCTCTGTGGACGTAGAGACGCAGTACCAATTGATAGAGGAACTCAAAAAGCGCGGCGTCAAGAGCACACAGGCCACCGTATCGCGCGACATCAAGGAGATGCACCTGCAAAAGGAGCTGACGCCGCAGGGCTCGTACAGGTACGCCGCCGGTCTGAGGCAGAGCGCCGGCGACTACTCCGCGCGCCTGAAGTCGATATTCCGCGAGAGCGTAACGTCGGTCGCCTCCGCGCAGAACATCGTGGTCATAAAGACGCTGCCGGGCCTTGCCAATGGCGCGTGCAGCGCCATAGACGGTATGCAGATGAGCTCCGTAGTCGGTACGCTCGCGGGCGACGACACGGCTTTTCTGGCGATGCGGGACAGCGCGTCCGCCGAGCTGTTGTGCAAAGAGATCGAGTATATGCTCGAGCAGGTGTGACAGATGCTTCAGCTTATACATATCGAGAATATCGCGGTGATCGAGAGGGCTGAGCTCGCGTTCGGGTCCGGCTTCAACGTGCTCACCGGCGAGACCGGAGCCGGCAAATCGATCGTGATCGACGCGCTGAACGCCGTCACGGGCGGGCGCGTCACGCGCGAGCTCGTGCGCACGGGGACCGCCGCCGCCGCGGTGACGGCCGTATTCACCGGCGCCGATGTGTCCGGCTGGCTCGAAGACAACGGCATAGACCCGGACGACGACGGCGGCGAGCTCGTGCTGTCGCGCCGCGTGTCGTCGGACGGGAAGAGCGTCTGCCGCGTGAACGGTACGCCGGTGTCCGCCGCGCAGTTGCGCGAGCTCGGCGGTACGCTCGTCGATATACACGGGCAAAACGACGGACGCAAGCTGCTCGATGACGCGGCGCACCGCGCGTATCTCGACGCGTTCGGAGGATATCCGGAGCTGCTGGCGGAGTACGCTGCGGCGTATGCCGCAGTCCAAGTCAGGCGGCGCGAAATGGAGTCGGCGGTAATGGACGAGAGCGAGAAGGAGCGGCGCGCCGACACGCTCAGGTACCAAATCGACGAGCTGGAACGCGCGGAGCTGTCCCCCGGCGAGACGGACGCGCTGAGCGAGAGGCGCGAGCTGCTGCGCAACTCCTCACACCTGACGAGTGCGTTAGACGCAGCTTACTCAGCGCTGTACGGCGGCGAGGACACGGACGGCGCGGCGGCGCTCATAACGGGCGCGCAGGCCGACATGGACGGCGCGGCGCGCTATTCCGGCAGCTTTGCCGCGCTCGCCGGACGGCTGCGGGACTTGAGGTACGCCGTGCAGGACGCCGCCGAGGAGCTGCGCGAGAAACGGGACGCGCTCGACTTCTCGCCCGAGGAGCTCGACCGCATCGACGGGCGGCTCGATACGCTTCGGCGCGTGACGCGCAAATACGGCGGCGGAGAGGACGAGGCGCTGCTGTACCTCGAAAAATGCCGCGCGGAGCTCGGCGATAT
>JAISBX010000161.1 GCA_031265965.1 Oscillospiraceae bacterium
CTGGACATATGGCTTTAATTGGTGTATACTTAAATCCACAATTTACACAATGTCCGGCGGGCGGCCGGCGCGTGTATTATAATTGCGGGAGGTCTGATGTGAGTAGCGGTCAAAAAATGCGGCGCGGCGATCGAAAGGACGGGCGGTATCTCCGTTCGCTGGACGCGTATTACAGGTTCATGCCGATGATAATGAAATCCCGGAACGACGCCTTCAATTTCTTCTCGGACAGTTTCGAGCTCACGGAGATTGATAAATATCTGCGCGAAAAACGCCTTGCGGGCGCTCCGGGGCTCGGGATACTGCATCTGTTTCTCGCAGCCTATGTGAGAGTGGTGTGCCGGTATCCGGCCCTCAACAGGTTTGTATCGGGGCAGAGAGTGTATTCGCGCGAAAATATCGAATTCGTGATGTCCGTGAAAAAGGAGTTGTCCGCGACGGCCGGCGAGACGTCTATTAAGGTCTCGTTCTCGCCCGCGGATACGCTCGACGACGTGTACCGCAAGATAAATTCGGAGATCGACAAGGTCAGAAACCAATCGCTGAACACGAACACTGACAACGCGGCGGAATCGCTCATAAAGCTCCCCAGACTGCTGCTGAAATTCGTGATGTTCCTCCTCGGCGTGCTCGACTATTTCGGAAAAATGCCGCGCTCACTGATGGACGCGAGCCCGTTCCACGGCTCGATAATAATAACCGACATCGGCTCTATCGGCCTGCCACCCATCTATCACCACCTGTACAACTTCGGCAACCTCCCAGTCTTCGTATCACTCGGGGCAAAACGGAAAACCGTGGAGTGGACGGTGGACGGGCAGTGGACGCCGCGAAAATACATGGACTACACCGTGGTTTTGGACGAGCGCATATGCGACGGCTTCTACTTCTCGCAGGCGTACCGCTACCTGAAAAGCATACTGCGCGACCCGAGCCAGCTTGATTACCCCCCGGAGGAAATAGTCGCGGATATATAATTATTGATTTAAGCCAAAATATATATTATAATGGCAGAAATGGCCGGCATTGGAATACTCGCCGGACAGCTTATGGGGATGGTTTCAATGCAAAAACAAAAAAGAATAGCGGCGGTACACGACATATCCTGCTTCGGAAAATGCTCGCTTACTGTGGCGCTGCCTGTCATATCGGCGGCGGGGATCGAGGTGAGCTGCATCCCCACGGCCGTGCTGTCTACGCACACGGGCGGCTTCACCGGCTATACATACCGCGACCTCACTGGCGACATGCTTCCCATAGCCTCGCACTGGAAACAGCTCGGTCTCGGGTTCGACGCCATATACACCGGATATCTCGGCTCGTTCGAGCAGCTCGACATCGTGTCCGAAATATTCGATATGCTCGCGGGCGGGGACACGCTCGTCGTCGTCGATCCGGTGATGGCCGACGACGGGCGGCTATATCCGTCGTTTTCACCCGATTTCCCTCGCGGCATGAGGGCGCTGTGCTCCGCGGCGGACGTCATAGTCCCGAACATGACGGAGGCGGCGTTGCTGCTCGGCGAGCCGTACCGGGAGGGCCCGTACACGAGGGAGTATATCGAGGAGCTTCTCTCCGGGCTTATCGAGCTGGGCCCCGGCCGCGCGGTGCTGACCGGCGTATATTTTGACGGCGAGAGCTTGGGCGCCGCGTGCCGCGACTCGCGGCTGGCGGAGACAAAATACGTCATGTCGCGAAAAATACCCGGCAGCTACCACGGCACCGGAGACGTGTTCGCCAGCGCTCTGACCTCGTGCCTCGTGACCGGGCTGACTCCGGAGGATTCCGTGAGGCTCGCTGTGGAGTTCACCGTCGGCAGCATCGAACGCACGCGGCGGGCAGGCACGGACATGAGATACGGCGTCAATTTCGAGGCCGGTCTGGCGGATTTTATAAGAGATGTTAACGCGTCCGCGCGGCAGCGGAGCGATTGACACCGCGGGCGCCTCCGGGTCACGGACGCGCGCGGAGCGATATATCCAAATATATTATTTTATGGGGGTTTCATCATGGCTAACGTATTCTCGAAAGGCGTATCGCACAGCGCCTTTACCTGGGACAAGCTCGGCGACATAAAGGAGGGGCGCGGCGACCTCGGCGAGGAAATGCCAGTGGCGGTCTATCGGCTGATGCAGTACACAATGCTCGACGTCCTCACGCGCGAGTACGGCGAGGAGAAGGCGAACGATTATTTCCGCAAGGCCGGCTTCTTGGCGGGCACCGAGTTTGCGCGGAACGTTCTGGAGCTGGACGTCGATTTCAATACCTTCGTCGCCGGGCTTCAAAAGGCGCTTCAGGAGATGAAGATCGGGATACTCCGCATGGAGACGTTCGACTCCAAAACGGGCGACCTGGTGCTCACCGTCGGTCAGGATCTCGATTGCAGCGGCCTCCCCGTCACAAACGAGACGGTGTGCAACTACGACGAGGGCTTTATCGCGGGTATACTTGAAACCTACACAGGAACAAGATATGAGGTGCGCGAAGTCGACTGCTGGGCAAACGGCGACCGCGTCTGCCGCTTTAACGGGACGGCGCAGAAAGCGGTCTGAATCATACAAAGCTTTAGACAGGGGTGAGCGCGCGCTTTGAATCCTGTTGCGGAACAACTGTTTGAGTATTTGCGGGGCGTGTTGTTCACCCCCGACAAAGTATCGCTGAACCACGCCGGGCTCCCTGACGATTTCACGGAGCTTGGTCAAGGTATGGAATATTTTGCGGATTGCATAGGCGAGTTGCGCGCTTTTGCCGGCGCGCTCGCGAGAGGCGATCTGAACGTCTCTATGCCGTCCCCCGACAACGAGCTCGCCGCTCCGTTGAAATCGCTGCACGCGACGTTGCGTCACCTCACATGGCAGACGCAACAGGTGGCGCGCGGCGACTACAGTCAGCGCGTCGACTACCTCGGCGAATTTGCGGACGCGTTCAACACAATGACACGGCAGCTTGAGCAGCGCTACAACGCGTTGACCGACGAGGTAGAGCGCTCTAACAAGAAGACGCAGGCGCTCGCGCAGAGCAACGACATATTTGAGCTCGTAACAAAGACGACCGCCCAGTGGATATCCGTCGTGGATCGCGATACCGGAGAATGGCTTTTCACAAATTATCCCATCTCCAACATCCTCGCCAATGAGGTTTTTATGCCGCAGCTTGAAAAATGGATAACCAATCAACTATCGTCACTGGAGTCCGACCCCGAGTTTCGCATGATCGGGGTAGAGTTGTCTTTCGGCGAACTCAGTCAGTATTTTTCCGCGATGATACGTCCCGTTCTGTGGCGCGGGCGCGATTCTGCCGTATTTGTGCTGACCGACATAAGCGCCGAACGCAGGCATATGGACGAACTCGAAACAGCCGCGTACCGCGACCCGCTCACGAAGCAGTTCAACCGCCACTATGGAATGCGTCTGCTGGAACAGCTTATAAATGAGAAACGCTCATTCATCCTGTGCTTCGTTGATATCGACAACCTCAAATACGTCAACGACAAGTTCGGACATCTCGAGGGAGACAAGTACATTCTTGAGGTGTCCTCGTCGTTGCGCGGCTTCACCTCCGATATAACCGTGTGCCGTCTCGGCGGCGACGAATTCATGCTGTTGCTGGAAAATTGGACGCAGGAGCGCGCCGAGCGGCGCTGCGAACAACTGCGCTCCAATCTGATTGCCCGCAACGCCGAAGAGGGTTCACTTTACTACCGCAGCATGAGCTACGGTGTGATAGGCGTGCTGCCCGACAACGAACTCACCCCGAGCGAACTCCTCGCTGCCGCGGACGAAAAGATGTACGCCTTCAAACGCTCCCACAAGATGGAGCGCACGGGCACCGTGTGACGCAACCGGAGACTCGCGCGAGCTCCCACATAATGATAGCCGCGGCGACGGACGCGTTGAGCGACTGTGTCCCGGGCAGCATGGGTATTTTTACGCGTTCGGCGCACAG
>JAISBX010000146.1 GCA_031265965.1 Oscillospiraceae bacterium
TACCAGCTTCGTCAGCCCCGACAGCGGCGTGAGATCGATGACTTGATTGCTCTTCAAACCGAGAAACTCCAGCTTCGTCAGCTCTGTCAATGGTGTGATATCAGCGATTTTGTTATACCCCAAGTCCAGTATTGTCAGATTTGTCAATCCCGCTAATGGCGTAACATCGCTGATTTGGGTAAACGACAAGTCCAGATATGTCAGGTTTGTCAGCTCTGCCAATGGTGTCAGGTCGCTAAGTAGATTTGTTCTAAGAACCAATGTTGTTAGATCTGTCAGCCTTGACAGTGGCGTAAGATCACTGATTTTGTTGAACGACAAGCCAAGCGAAGTTAGTTTTGTCAGCTCTGCCAGTGGCGTAATGTCATAGATTTCGTTGGCTGACAAATTCAACCGTGTCAAATTTTTCATGTGCCTCAGCAGAAAAATGTCATCGCCGGTCAATTTCCGCCAAGACAAATCCAACTCCGTCAGCGATGTGCTGTATTGCTCGCCCTGTATCGTAATGTACTCCGGAGTCGCCTCCGGCGTGTATCCCTTATCGGTATCTATCTTGACCGTCTGATTCTCGCCGTCCCATTCAACGCCGAAGTCCAGCGCTTGGCCTATGTCGCGGAGCTTGAAGTAGTTGTTGTTCTCAATGTTATACGCCGTAAAGCTGACTTTTGTTCCGTCGAGGTATACCGCAGAGCCTGTCGGAGCCGCGGTCTTTGCTTCCGCGCCCTTGGAAGACATCTCTCCGCCGACGGGCGTGTACGCGGCGCCGGAGGTCAAGGATATCGCCTTCGTTTCGCCGTTCCAACTTACCTCGAACTGTTTTTTTGTGCCGGAGAGCGTATGCGCGAGGTCGCGGAGCTTGAAATAGTTGTTGTTATTTATATTATACGCGTCAAACAATATATTCTCGCCATTGACGAGAACGGCGGACGCCATGGACTTTGCGGCTATGGCGTCGGGTGCGGCGGCAACAGCGGCGGGCGCCGTAAACACGGGCGCGGAGAGAATCAGGCAGAGTGTCAGCGAGATGACAGTGTTCAGCAGCTTTTTCATTTGTACTCTCCTCCGGATATTATATTTGAATTATAACATATCGCGGGCATTTACTGCATTATTACAGATTTTCCCGTTTATTTCAACTATCGGGGCATGAAATTTCCCCATGCCCCCCCTTTATTTTCCTCATAAACACGTGTAAAATACGGTTGCGGTCAATTTCGTAATTTATGGCTCGGAGTGTTGTGGTGGATACTTTAATTCCAATTATTACGCGCGAAAATACGTGCGGTTTTTCCGGGTACAGGCCGGAAAAGCTGCCGTGGCGCGGGGATGAGACGGACGCGCGTTGTTTGCGGCTCAAGGCGGATATCGACGGGGCGGTGGATTCGGCGTATGCGGACGGGATGAGGCACTTTGTCTGCGGGATGGCGCGCGGGTGCGATATGTATTTTTGCGAGTCCGTTATGGCGCTGCGGTCGCGGACGGGCGGCGTCACGGTCGAAGCCGCGGTCCCGCACGAGCGGCAGTCGGCGGGGTGGCCGGCGGAGGACGCGGCGCGTTATGACAGACTGCTGGCGCTGTGCGATATCCGCACGGTGGTCAGCGCGGAATACAGCCGCGGGGCTATGTCAAAACGCAACCGGTACATGGTGAACCGCTCCTCAACGCTGATCGCCGTATACGACGGACAAACCGGCGGCACGAGCTACACCGTGTCCTACGCCAAAAAACGCGGCGTCAGGCTCATAGTTCTGGCGCCGTCACTCTTGTTGTAACACGGCTGTATTATTAACCTTAGTTGGTTGAAGATTGGATAATAAATACTGTATTATAGCCTGTGCGGCGTCATGATGCGGCGCCGCACAGACATCAGGCGGAAGGGATGGTTCCGAATGCCTGCCGGAGAGAGAAATAAAATCTTAGGAGGAACAGCATGGAAAGCGGTAGAGCCTACGGTTACGCGCGTGTGTCAACGCGTGAACAGAAAGAGGACAGGCAGCTCGTAGCATTGAAACAATGCGGTATATCGCCAAGAGACATTTATAAGGATAAGCAGTCCGGAAAAGACTTTGAACGGCCGGCATACCTGCGATTAGTAAGGCGAATAAAACCAGGGGATACACTTTTCGTCAAGAGCATTGACAGATTCGGCAGAAATTACGCGGAAATTCTGGAGCAGTGGCGTATAATAACAAAGGAGCGCCGCGCGGCGATCGTAGTTCTCGATATGCCGCTGCTCGATACGCGGCAGAAGGACAAGGATTTGACAGGTCTGTTGATAGCTGATCTGGTCCTGCAAATACTCAGCTACGTCGCCCAGACGGAGCGGGATTTTATTCGTAGGCGGCAGGCTGAAGGCATTGCGGTAGCACAAGCTAACGGCATCCGATTCGGCAGACCCAAGAAACCCCGCCCAAATGAATTCGGCGAGGTATATGAGCTTTGGCACATAGGAGAGCTCTCGGCACGCGAGGCAAGCCGGAAGCTCGGCGTCGCGCACAGGACATTTATCATGTGGGCCCGGGAGTGCGCGGCTGAAGTAAGTTAGAGTATAAAAACAGCGCGATGAATATATAAACTCGATCCGGATTGCGCTCCGGCCCTTAGACGCAGACGTAACGGTGACCGGAGCGCAGTTTGTCTGGGATTTGCAGCCGCGACGGCGCGGCGCGCCTATCCCGCACAAGCGTTATTCGCGCTTGAGTTCAGCTTGCAGCCGCTGATTTTCGCGCTTGAGGCGCTCGAGCTCATCGCGCAGCCTGTTCAACTCGCTCTCAGACGCCCGCCCGTGTCCGCACCCGATAAACGCGCTCGGGCCGTACTCCTTAAACTGACTGCGCCAGCCGTAGATAGTCTGTCTGGGCAAATCGAATTGTTCGGCAAGCTCATTGATGCTCATATTATTTTCAAAATGCAGCCGCATGACCTCAAATTTGAATTCCCGACTCTTCTTCCCGTATGTGTTCACAGCAATAACCTCCTGTCCCAATATAAAAGTTAAGAACAGTATAAACTATAACGCTGCGACATAGTCAAGCCCTTTTTTGACATTTTTCTACAATTTTTTCATTTTTGTGGAAATTATACAAGGTTTGTGACAATTTATAGATATATTTACAAATATTGCATTACAGTTTGTCTGATATAACCGGCGCTAATTCACCGAAAACGGTCTCGCCGTGCGCGCGCGTTATCGTCACGCGGCGCGTCGTGTTGTGCAAATTCGCGCCGGACGCGTACACCCTGAGATAGTTTCCGGCGTAGCCCGACGATACGCCGTCCTCCTCCGACTCGAACAGGACGTCGGCCGTCCTGCCCACGTTTTGAAGCGCGAACTCACGCGCCATACGGCCGGCGAGCGACCGGACGGCGCGCGCGCGGTCTCGTCTCACGCTCTTTTCTATCTGGCACGGCAGCTCCGCCGCAGCCGTGCCGGGGCGCTCCGAGAACGGGAACACGTGCATCCGTGAAAACGCGCACTTTTCGATAAACGCGAGCGTCGCGTCGAACTCATCGCCGGTCTCACCGGGGAAACCCGTTATCAGGTCGGCCGTTATACCGCAGCCCGGAAACGCTTCCCGCAGCGCGTCCGCAGCGTCAAACGCGGCGGACGCCGTATAGCCGCGCCCCATTCGCCGCAGCGTGGCGTCGCATCCGCTCTGGAGCGAAAGGTGGAAGTGCGGGCACAGCCCCGGTACCTCGGCGAGGCGACGCGCGAACCCGCGCGTCACCGTGCCCGGCCACAGAGAACCCAGACGCAGGCGCACGCCGGGCGCGGCCTCCGCAACTGCGCGGACGGCGTCCGGCATCGAGTACCCCCCGCCGCTGTCGTTTCCGTATGACGACAGCTCGATACCCGTGACGACTATCTCGCAAAAGCCGTCCTCACGCAGCCGCGCGGCCGCCGCCGCCGCCTCATCCGGCGGCAGCGAACGGCAGTGCCCGCGCGCGAGGGGTATGACGCAGTACGCGCAGTAATTGTCGCAGCCGTCCTGTATCTTCAGGAGCGCGCGCGTCCTGCCGCCGGCGCTTCCGGCGGGCAGCCGCTCGAAGCCGCGCCTGCCCAGCGGGTCGCCGACGTCGATGATCCGCTCCGTGACGCCGAGCCCGCCGCTCCGCGACGCGTAAGCACGCTCGACGGCGTCCGCGAGCTTCATCCGCTCCCCGCTGCCCGTCACGATATCCGCGCCCAGCGCGGCGGCATCGTCCGGATATATCTGCGAAAAGCAGCCGCAGACGGCGACAATGGCGTTTGGCTCCAGCCTCCGGAGCCGCCGCACGGCCTGACGCGACTTGCGCCCGCTCTCCGCTGTGACGGAACACGTATTCACAATGCACACGTCACAGCCGTCCCCCGGCGCGCGCGCCATATGCCCGCGCGCCGTCAGGACGGCCTCAATAGCCTGCGATTCGTACTGATTGACCTTGCACCCAAGCGTTTCGACACAGAACCCAAATGAATCCGTCAATTGAGCCAAGGCCTATTTTCCCTTGAACACGGGAGGCCTTTTTTCCTGAAACGCCTTGACGGCCTCGTGGAAATCCTCGGTACACATTGTATCGACGGCCAGCCGGCGCTCTGTTTTAAGAAGCAGGGGGTCGTCGGATGAGACCACGGCGCTGTTCATAAGCTCCCGCAGGCCGCGCACGGCGACGGGCGGCATCGCCAATATCCTGTCGATGCACTTGCCGACCTCCTCCCAGAATGTGGCGACGGGGAACACCTTGTTGACGACGCCCCACGTCTTCAGTTCCTCCGCCGTGACGCGTTCGCTGAACAGAAGCATCTCGAACGCGCGGTTTGCCGGAATTTTCTTCGGGAGATTGATAGCGCCGCCGCCGCCGGGCGTCAGCCCTATTTTTATCTCCGGCAGGAGGAATCTGGAGCCCTCTGCGGCGTATATGAGGTCACAGCAGAGCGATATTTCAAACCCGCCACCTACGCAGTTGCCCATCACGGCGGAGAGCATTGGCTTATCCAGCGCGGCGATAGCCTCGCGAATCTCCAGCCCCAGAGTGTAAAATACCGCAAAATCGTCATATGTCTTCATTTTATTCAGCTCGTCCATCGACAAGCCGGCCGACAGGGCGCGCTCACCCACGCCGGAGAGGACCACCAGCTTCACGCTGTCGTCCAGCCTCGCCTCGCAAAGCACTGAGACGAGCTTGCGCATCATGTCGGGAGTGTACGCGTTCATTGCGTCGGGATTGTCAAACGCGACAAACAGAGCCCCCGGGTGCTCGGGCTTGCGTTTAACGTTTATTGCCGGTGCGGACATATTGTGACCTCCTTTAGTTTGCCGCAGCCTTAATCCGATTTTTACGTTTCCAGCGTGAATCGGTACGCCCAGCGTTTTACGGCTTCTAACTCGCCAAGGCCCTCTTTCCACGCATTGAAATCCTCCTCGCGTTTTCTGGTGTCGGCCAGATGGTCGCGGTATATCTCGGCCTGGCCTATATAATACACGAGATGGAACGCGTTGTCGGCCTCAATGAGCTCATGATCGCCCGGCTTGCGCTCAGAGCCGAAAAGCCATGTGTCAACGGCGGTGTCGAGCTGCGTCATGTAGACGTTTTCATACAGTCCGTTCTCGGCGGTGTCAGCCGAGTTGCCGGGTATAAGTTCAAGCAGCTTTTCGTCGGTGTATTCGGCGCTCTCCCAGTCGCTGTATAGCGTTTCCGCTTTCGTTCTGGCGTCTGTCATCGCCTGCTCCACTGCGGCATTGTACGCCTCGTCGGTCTCGTCAGCCACGTAATCCTCCGGATTGATTGTCTCCACGTTGATGAGCAGCTGCCTCATATCCGTGGTCGGATACGCGTTGTCTGACCGATCAACGAAAAACACCAGATAGTGGCCGTTGGAGGATTCTACTGTTGTGAGGTCGCCGTATTTCCGCGTACTGTCGCGCAGCCACGGGCCGTATATGGATCCGAGCAGCTCTCCCATGTAGATTCGTTTCGTAGAGTCGTCCTTGCCGTATGACTCGGAGTCGTATTCCTCCGCCGTGTCTATGAAATCCTGTTCACTGTGTATGCCGGAGAGAGTATCAGCCGCTTGTACGCCCGCGGCGTCGACCGCCTGTTTGCTCGCCTCGTCATACGCGGCGTCGTCCTCGTATTCACTTTCGTCCGGCATGTCCGCTCTATAGAGGAAGTACCTGTATGTGAATGTGTCGAGCATATCCTGCTTTGAATCGTAGTACTCTCCTAGCTGTTCGGGTGTGTATGAAAACTCCTCGCGCTTATACTCACTGTAGGATTCGCTTATATAATTTATCTCCATGAGGCGGCGATACGCCTCCTCGTTCATTCCGCTGCCGAACGCCTGAGTAAGATAGCTTTCGAGCGAACTGGCACCGTACATAGGAACGGTCGACCGTAGCGACTCTATCCCCTCGTCCATCTCCTTACGGACATCGTCCGGAAGGACATAGTTGTTGCGCACAGCGTCCTCGTAAAGCACCGTAATCTCTTTCATATTGGATACTGCCATTTCCGCGAGAAAATCGGCCCATGTCTCGCCCGTTTCCTCGTTATATATCTGGCTCTTGTGCGGCTTGCTGCCGCTCGGCAGCATGGATTCGGCAAAATCCGGCATATTCTGATACACGGTCGTCTGATAGTCCATAAACGACGTCTGATAAAAATAGTTAAAGTCCGCAGCCGAGTATTTTGTGCTGCCGACCGTTATTGCCGGGAGGCTCCTGCGGATGAAGCTTGAATTTATAAACAGCGCGCCCGCGAAAAGCACGAGCAGCGCCGCCGTAATGATCAGCGCGATCCGGCGAGTCTTTTTTCGATCCCGCTGCTCATAGTAGTCACGCATTTC
>JAISBX010000151.1 GCA_031265965.1 Oscillospiraceae bacterium
CTTCCTGCAAAATCTGACCCTTTATCCTACACTTTTGTTCCAAGCCCCCCGCCTGTCAAACCCCTGTCCCGTGCGGCTTTGCTCCTTCTTTTCTCCTTCTTTGCTGTAAAACTCAGGTTCACCAGCCACCCCTCCGGATTTGGGCTGCCCTTGACGCTGTCTATTCTTCTGACGGCCGTCAAAAACGTCTCATGCACAAGATCCTGGGCGCGGTATTCGTCGTTTATCACAGTGTTGGCATATGTAAATAATTTTCTGTACATCCCCGTATACAGACGCTCTAGAAATTAATTGGCAGCCTCATCCACAACTACATCACACCTCTAAATGATCCGTTTTGCCGATTTTTGGAATTTGGAATAATAATAACAAGTATACACAAGGCTATCACGGCAATCAATCGAATGTTATAGTTTTGTTACTATCAAGTGATAATATCTCTTTGAAAATATCGTGATAAAATGTAAATGTCAATATTAAATGCGAAAAAATTAACGCGAGTTTTACAATGGGCTGCAACAAAGGTAAACACCTGAGTTGCAGCCCGTTTTTTGTTTGGGCTGATTGTGCCGATGCGTTTGGGTTGTCAAAATCTTACTATTGCTCTTGCCGATACATTGCTGTATAATAGGCGTGGTAAACAGTGCGCGATCCCGTGTTTTTTGAAACCGTCAGTCCGGAGCGCCTGATTTCGACAATATATTCTCGGACAGGCCCTCTATAATATGACCGTTCGGCGAGAAAAGACCCGGCGGTCAAAATAATTACAGACACGGTTATAGAAAGGACGGTACATATGACAGGCATACAGGGACTACAGGAAAATTTTCTCAACCAGGCGAGGAGCGGCAAGCTGATGCTCACTGTTTTTTTGGTGAACGGTTTTCAGCTTCGCGGCACGGTGACAGGTTTCGACACCTTCACTGTCGTTCTGGACTCGGAGGGAAAGCAGCAGCTCATCTACAAGCACGCGATATCCACAATTATCCCGATACGGCCTATACCGCTTGAGCCGGAGGCGGAAACGGGGACGGAGACGGAAACGGAGCAAGCCGCGTACACGGAGCAATAGCGTCCGGTAATGCGGCGGCGGAACGGAGGACATACCCGAGGTAATGAAACGCGGTGATTTTTTCATAAAACTGGTGTCGGCGGTCCTCTTTCTCGCTGTCGCAAGTTATATTGGACTCTATATCTACGACGCGGCAAAAAACCCGTTTCAAACCGTTCGGGCGGAATTCAACGTCATCGAGTCGTCCGCCAGGGTCCGGGGGTACGTCGTCAGACAGGAGCGCGTCGTACAAGGGCCCGGCGGGGCGGTGACGCCGGTCGCGGACGAGGGCGAAAAGGTGTCCGCGGGGGCGCTTGTGGCAAACGGCTACAGCGGCGCGCAGGCGCTCACCCAAGCGGACGAGGCTCGCGCGCTGCGTATGCGGATCGCTCAGTTGGAGGCGGCCCCGAGCCCTCAGAGCGCGGCGGACGGGTCGTCTCCGGCGTTTGACGCGGCGGCGCGGTTGTCGCTCGCGGTGCAGCGCCGTGATTTCGGGCAGCTCGAGGAGCTTTGCCTGACGGCGGAGAGCGCCATTTTTGCGGGTACGCCCGAGAGCGCGGCCACGCTGCCGGAGCTTCGGGCGCGCCTTGAGACGCTTGAAGCCTCTCAGACCGGCGTGTCCCGGGTCTACGCGCCTGTGAGCGGCGTGTTCTCGTCGGTCGTCGACGGGTTTGAGCGGATAGGACCCGATTCCATCGGACTTATGACCACGCCTGACGCGCTGTCGGATATGTTCTCGTACGCCGAACCGTACTCCGACGCCGCGTGCAAGCTTATAACCGGGATCCGATGGTATTACGTCGTCTCGATCGACGACGCCGCCGCCCGCCTCCTGAAGACCGGTCAGGAAACACAGGTCAGTTTTACGGGGTCTCGAAGGATATCGTTTGACATGCGCGTGGAGGAAATACGCGCGGCCGGAGGTATCGCGGTGTTCTCGTGCGGCAGCGGGATAGGCGACGTGGCTTCCCTGCGCTACTGCGAGGCCGAGGTGACGCTCGGCTCGGTGTCCGGCCTGTACATACCCAAGCAGGCGATACATCTGAGCGACGATGGCCGGACGTACGTGTACGTCTACACGGGCGGCAGGGCGCGCGAGGAGTCAGCGGAGATCTTGGGCGAGCTCGACGACATGTATGTAGTGCGCGCCGGCGCGCCGGAGGGCGGCCCGCTGCGCGAGGGCGCCGAAATAATAGTCAAGGCGAACGGACTCTACGACGGCAAGGTGATACGCGGATGAGCATAGCGGACAATGTGAAGAGGGTGCGCGCGGAGATCGCCGAGGCCGCGGCGAGGTCGGGACGCGCGCCGGGGGATGTCGCGCTCGTGGCGGCGGCAAAGCGCAATCCCGCGGAGCGCGTGCGCGAGGCCGTGCTGGCGGGCGTGGACGCCGTGGGCGAAAACCGCGTGCAGGAGCTCACCGCAAAGAACTCACAGGGCGCGTATACGGGCGTTCCCCTGCACTTCATCGGGCACTTGCAAACGAACAAGGTCAACAGCGTAGTGGGAGTCTGCTCACTGATAGAGTCGGCGGACTCCCTTCGGCTGCTTGAGGCCATACAGCGGCGCGCCCGAGCGCTCGGCGTGCGGCAGGATGTACTTCTCGAGGTCAACATAGGCGGCGAGGCGGCAAAATCGGGCGTTATGAGTGGCGGGCTTGAGCCGCTGCTCGAATTTGCGGCGGGATCGGACGGGGTGAGAGTGCTCGGGCTCATGGCAATACCGCCGATTTCCGCGCCCGACGGGAACGTGAGATATTTTTTTGACAGAATGAATCGGCTTTTTATTGACATTAGGGCGAAAAAGTACGATAATGTTGATATGCGCGTCTTATCGATGGGTATGAGCTCAAGTTTTGTCGACGCGATACACTCCGGGTCAAATATGGTGCGCGTCGGAACCGCCATATTCGGAGAACGG
>JAISBX010000156.1 GCA_031265965.1 Oscillospiraceae bacterium
TATTCCGCAGACCCGGAATTCTCCCCCGCCGCACCCCTGCTTTGGGACACTTTGAAAAGAGACATTTTGATCCGATAATTTGCACCCCTTTACGAGACATTTTGAAAAGTTATTGACAGGAAAAATTTTGAAAGTAAAATAGTCTGATATTCGAATAAATTGTGCATATTACGGGAATAATTGAGATATTAATTGCGATTTGGCATTGAAAGACAGGTGATCGGCAATGACGGCAAACCGTCAGGGTACCGCGGCAAGGCGGGTGCGCAGCGCTCCGGCAAAGGGGGCGCTCGCGGCGCTCGCGGTCGGGCTGGCGGCCGCGCTCGTGCTTGCATCCCCGCTGCCTAGTATGATAGGCGCGCAGCACTCACCGAAAGACGCTGGCGTGTTCGCGCGCATCGACAGTAACGGCGACCCTGGGTATATCATAAAAGCGGACGAGGGCAAGGTCGCGGTATTCATGCCACCCGGCACCGACCCTGTAATCGTGACTGAAATCGATGTATCGACGCTGCGCGCTCACGACAGAAAACTGCTCGAAAACGGTATCGAAATCGAAAGCTACGAAAAGCTTATACAAAGCCTCGAGGACTTCGACGCATAAGCGATGGCAAAAAAGTGCCGGAAACACAATGTTTCCGGCACTTTTTTCGAAACAAATATCGCAAGATATCAGTAAAATTGTCCCGGGGGTATTGCATTTGTTTATTATATATGTTATTATCGGCGGGTATTCAAACGGGGGCGGTCCGCTGCCGGGTGGTTTTTTGCGGTATGAACGTCTGTCATGTGAAAGGGGAAACAGTTTTGGATTTGGTAAAAGCGCTCAGTGAGCAGTACCTCAAGGAGGAACGTCCGGTCGTGAACGTCGGAGACACGGTGAGGGTGACGGTCCGCGTGAAAGAGGGAAACAGGGAGAGAAATCAGGTGTTCGAGGGCACCGTCATAGCGAAAAACCACGGCGGCATAAACGAGACGTTTACCGTGCGCCGTATATCCTACAATGTGGGCTGCGAGAAGGTGTTCCCGCTGCACTCGCCGACTATTGTGTCCGTGGACACCGTGCGGCGCGGCCGTGTTCGCAGGGCAAAGCTCTATTATCTGCGCGGCAGGGTAGGTAAGCGCGCGAAAGTCAGGGAGAGGATCTGACTCCTTTGAGCGAAAACGCAAAAAAATCCTCCGAAGGCTCGCGGTTGGGGATATACGACTGGCTGCAGTGCGTCGTCACCGCGGTCGTGTTCGGTATACTCATTTTTGTGTTCATAGGGCGGACGATAGACGTCGACGGCCGCTCCATGCTCCAAACGCTCCACGACGAGGACAAGCTGATCATGTGGAGCCTGCTCTACAAGCCGTCGAACGGGGACATAGTCATTATCAAGACGGACTCATACGGCGACAAGCCGCTCGTCAAACGCGTTATAGCCGTGGGCGGGCAGACCGTCGATATCGACTTTGACGCGGGAGAGGTGCGGGTGGACGGCGCCGTGCTCGAGGAGGGCTACATCAACGAGCCGACGAGAAAGCAATTGGATTTCAAGGGGCCGGTAACGGTGCCGGAGGGGCACATATTCGTACTCGGGGACAACAGAAACGAGTCGTCGGACAGCCGGAGCGACACTGTGGGCTTTGTCGACGTCCGCAATGTGCTCGGCAAGGTGCTCTATATCGCGATACCCAGCAAGAACGAGTTCGGCCTGCGCGACTGGTCGCGCGTCGGTTCCGTCTACGGTACCGGATAGGGGCGGGCGGTGGACATACAGTGGTTTCCGGGCCACATGGCGAAGGCGCGGCGCAAAATGGCGGAGGACATACGGCAGGTAGACGCCGTGTGCGAGCTGGCGGACGCGCGCGTCCCCATGTCCAGCCGGAATCCGGATCTGCGGGAAATAATAGGCGGCAAGCCCGCGATAGTTGTCCTAAACAGGATAGATCAGGCGGATCCGGACGCCACCGCCCGCTGGAGCGCCCGGTACAAGTCGCTCGGCGAGCGCGTTATTGAGACGGATTGCAAGAGCGGAAAGGGCGTCGGGAGCTTTCCCGCCGCCGCGCGCGCACTGCTCGCGGACAAGCTCGCCGCGTACGCGGCTAAAGGGCAGACGGGCAGGGGCTTGCGCGTTATGGTCGTAGGCATACCTAACGTGGGGAAGTCCGCGTTTATCAATGCACTGGCGAAGCGGAGCGCGGCGCGCGTTTCGGACAGGCCGGGCGTCACGCGAGGCAGCCAGTGGATCAGGATAGACGGCGCGCTCGAGCTGATGGACACGCCGGGCGTGCTGTGGCCTAAATTCAGCGACCGGGCGGCGGGCGAAAACCTCGCGTTCACCGGAGCGATAAGAGACGAGGTAACGGACGCCGAGGAGCTCGGCGCGGCGCTCATGCTAAGGCTGCGCGATTTGAGCCCGGAGCGGCTCGCGGAGCGATTCAAGCTGGATATAGACGCGTCCGACGACGGGTATGCGATGCTGACCAAGGCGGCGGCAGGCCGCGGCTTTTTGCTGTCCGGCGGGGAGTACGACACGGGGCGCGCGGCGGCGGTGCTGCTCGACGAGTTCAGGGCGGGCAAGCTGGGGCGCGTTACGCTCGACGCTCCGCCGAATCGCGTTTGAGAGGCGTTTCGCGGTGGAGCGCAGTGAAATCGAGAGGTCGCTGTACGGCGACGGGTGGCGCGTCGTGTGCGGCGTCGATGAGGCGGGCAGGGGGCCGCTGGCGGGGCCGGTGTACGCGGCGGCCGCAATATTGCCCCCGAATATTGTGATAGACGGGCTGGACGACTCGAAAAAGCTCTCCGCCAAGACGCGAGAGCGGCTGTTCGACGAGATAACGCGCGGGGCGGCGGCCTACAGCGTCGCGGCGGCGGACGTGGACGAAATCGAAGAGCTGAACATACTGGGCGCCACGTACGCCGCGATGAGCAGAGCGATATTTTCGCTCCCGATACGGCCGGAGCTGGCGCTTATCGACGGCAACCGCGCCAAGGGCGTCGAATTTCCGCACGTGTGCGTCGTTGGCGGGGACGGCGAGGTGGCGTGTATAGCCGCCGCGTCGATCTTGGCAAAGGTGAGCCGGGACAGATACATGGAGCGGCTGGACGAGCGGTATCCTCAGTACGGCTTTGCCGGACATAAGGGCTACGGTACGCGGTACCACTACGAGATGCTGCGCCGGTACGGCCCGACGCCGGAGCACCGCAAGCTGTTTCTGCGAAAAATGCACTGAACGACGGAGGGGGGCCGACGCGTGAGTGAGGGCAGTGAGCCCGCGGATATCCGCAAAAAAACGGCGAGCACAAAGTCCCGCGGCGATTTGGGCGAGACGCTGGCGCTCGAGTACCTGACACAGCGCGGGTATGTCGCCCTCCGCCGGGGGTACCGCACGAGGTACGGTGAGATCGACATCATCATGCGCGACGGCCGGTATATCGTATTTGTAGAGGTAAAGCTGCGCGCGAGCGACGAGTTCGCGCAGGCGCGCGAGTTCGTCAGCCGCAGTAAGCAGCGGAAGATAAAGACCACCGCTATGATCTGGCTCGCGTCGCACGATACGGAGCTACAGCCGCGTTTCGACGTGGTTGAGGTGTACGCGCGCGAGGGCGTAAACGCGCCGCCGCCGCAGATAAACCACCTCGAGGACGCTTTCAGGTGATTTTGTTTGGAATCGGGTAAATTGGAGGTAAATGTTTATGCTCTATAACAGTACGCGTGGGCGCGAGGGCGGGTTCACGTCCGCTATGGCTATCGCGGGCGGGCTCGCGCGGGACGGGGGGTTGTTCGTGCCCGAGGAGGCGCCGTTCCTGCCGGCGGGCGCCATTGACGTCATGGCGCCCATGCGCTACGAGGAGCGCGCCGAATATGTCCTGCGCCCGTTTCTGGACGATTTTGAGGGCGAAGAGCTGACGCGTTTTACGCGGGAGGCATACGCCTCGGGCAAGTTCGACGCGCGCGGCGCGGCGCCCGTGCGCCATCTTGCGGGCAAGGACTATTTTCTGGAGCTGTGGCACGGACCCACGTGCGCGTTTAAGGATATGGCGCTTCAGATACTGCCGCGCCTTATGACGGCGGCGCTGCAAAAGACGGGCGACGGGCGCGACGTGTGCGTTCTCGTCGCGACGTCAGGCGACACGGGCAAGGCGGCGCTGGAGGGGTTCCGGGACGTAGAGCGCACAAAGATAATGGTGTTCTACCCGCGCGGCGGCGTATCCGACATACAGCGCCTGCAAATGACAACGCAGGAGGGCGGAAACGTCCTCGTAGCGGCGGTTGACGGCAACTTCGACGACGCGCAGACGGGCGTCAAGCTCATTTTCTCCGACGCCCGGTTCCGCGAGCGGCTCGACGCGTCCGGCGTGTTCCTCTCGTCCGCCAATTCGATCAACTGGGGGCGTCTGGCGCCGCAGATAGCGTACTACGTGTCGGCGTATTGCGATTTGGTAAATAATGGCAACATAAACTCCGGCGAGCGCATCAACTTCTGCGTGCCGACGGGGAATTTCGGAAATATTCTGGCGGGGTACTACGCGAAAAAAATGGGACTGCCGATAGCTAAGCTCATCTGCGCGTCCAACCGCAACGACGTGCTCACTCAG
>JAISBX010000163.1 GCA_031265965.1 Oscillospiraceae bacterium
CCCTCTTTTTGCTTTTCAAGCAGCTTTTTCTTGCGCGTGATGTCGCCGCCGTAGCATTTTGCGAGCACATCCTTGCGCAGCGCGCGTATCGTCTCGCGGGCGATTATCTTTCCGCCTATCGCCGCTTGGACGGGAACTTCGAAGAGCTGACGGGGTATGTTGTCCTTGAGCTTTTCCACTATCTTGCGGCCGCGCGCGTACGCCTTGTCGCGGTGTACTATAAACGAGAGAGCGTCGACCGCGTCGCCGCTTAACAGAATGTCGAGCTTCACGAGCTCGGAGGGGCGGTAGCCCTCGAAATCGTAGTCGAGCGAGGCGTAGCCGCGGCTGCGCGACTTGAGCGCGTCGAAAAAGTCGTATATTATCTCGCCCAGCGGCAGAGAGTACCGAAGCTCGACCCGCGCCTGATCGAGATACGCCATCTCCCGGTAGTCCCCGCGCCTGTCCTGACACAGCTCCATGATGTTGCCGACGTACTCCGACGGGCAGATTATGGACGCGCTGACATACGGCTCCTCCGCGAGCTCCACCGTGCCGGGCTCGGGGTACCGCAGCGGGTTGTCGATCATCAGCGCCTCGCCGTCCGTCTTCGTCACCTTGTATATAACGCTCGGCGCCGTCGTTATGAGCTCCAGATTGTACTCGCGCTCCAGCCGCTCCTGTACGATCTCCATGTGGAGCAGCCCGAGAAAGCCGCACCGGAAACCGAAACCGAGCGCCGCGGACGACTCCGGCTCAAACGACAGTGCGGCGTCGTTGAGCCTCAGCTTTTCAAGCGCGTCGCGCAGGTCGGGGTACTTCGCGCCGTCCGCCGTATAGACGCCGGAGAACACCATCGGCCGCACCTTTTTGTAGCCCGGAAGCGGCTCCGGCGCCGGGTTTTCGACCGTTGTGACCGTGTCGCCCACGCGCGTGTCCGCGACATTTTTTATGCTGGCGGTTATATAGCCCACGTCGCCCGCGCACAGCTCCTCGCAGGGCTCCAGCCCGAAAGCGCGCATATGCCCCAGCTCCACGACGCGGTACACCGCCCCGGTCGCCATCATCCTGATCTCTCCGTCGCGGCGTATCTCGCCGTCCGCGACGCGCACGTACACTATTACGCCCCTGTACGCGTCGTACTGGCTGTCAAAGATCAGCGCTCTGGCGGGCCCGCCGGGGTCGCCGCCGGGAGGCGGTATTTTCTTTACTATGTCCTCCAGCACCGCCTCTATGCCTATGCCGTTCTTCGCGGATATCTCGGGCGCGTCCTGCGCGGGCAGGCCTATGATCTCCTCCACCTCAGTCTTGACCCTCGCCGGGTCGGCGGCGGGCAGGTCGATCTTGTTGATGACCGGCAGGAGCTCAAGCCCGTTGTCGAGCGCGAGGTACGTGTTTGCCAGCGTCTGCGCCTCGACGCCCTGCGCCGCGTCCACTACGAGCAGCGCGCCCTCGCACGCCGCGAGAGAGCGCGACACCTCGTAATTGAAGTCCACGTGGCCCGGCGTGTCGATCAGGTTGAGCATATAGCTCTCTCCGTCCGCCGCCTTATACGTAAGCCCGACGGCGCGCGCCTTGATGGTTATGCCGCGCTCGCGCTCGAGCTCCATGTTGTCGAGCATCTGCTCCTCGACGTCCCGCGCCTCAACGGCGCCGCACAGCTCCAAAAGGCGGTCCGCCAACGTGGACTTGCCGTGGTCGATATGCGCTATGATACAGAAGTTTCGGATCAGGTCCTGTTTAATCATGTTCCACCTTATTTCGTTTTAGGGCGCCGCGGAGCATGGCCTCGGCCGTTTTTATGTCCGCGTCGCGCATGGGGTCGTAAGCCTCCGCGGGCTCGGAGAGCATATTCTCGACGTTCGCTGTGACTACGCCGAAGTATCGCGCCGCGCTGTCGCGCAGCATGTCGTCGCCATTGCGCCCGAGCGTTTCCAATATGCGCCCCACGGACTCCGAGAGCCGCCGCAGCTCGTCCGTGCCGCGCGGCAGCGTGACACATTTTCTGTCGTCCGTGCGCCCGAGGAGGTAGTCCGCCGACACGTCGTAATAGCCGCACAGCCTCACTATAAAGTCCAATTTCGGTTCGCGTATGCCGTTTTCGTAGTGCGACAGCAGCGCCTGAGATATACCGAGGTCGTTCGCCACCGCGCGCTGGCTGCGGCCGCGCTCCGAGCGCAGCAGATACAGTATGCTCCCAAAGCCTGAGTTCATCGCGCCATCATCCCCATCAGAAAATCGGCCTGCCCGTCAGGTCTCTCCGCCTGTGCAGCGTCGCCGCCGCGAGCTGCGTGAGATATATGCGGGCTTCGCCGCCCCGGCCGCCGCTGCGCAGGACAAACGTCCGCGGCAGATCGTCGGATATGTTTACGGTGTTCCCCGCCTCCTCCGCGCGCTTGAGAAAGTCGCGCGTTATGCGCGAACCCGTTGTATTGTCTATATCGAATATCCCGACTATCTCGTCTGTGGGGACCACGACGTTTTGTCCGATGTGAAGATACATAAAGCTTCCTTTTCCGGCACTTATTGAACGGCCGTTATTTTTCCGCCCTCCGCGTACAGTACGGCGCCCGTGACGGCCGTCAGCCCCTCCATGTACTCGCAGCACGTTATGAGCACCTGCCCGTTTTTTATTCTGCTGAGTACAAAGCCCGCCCTGCCCGCGTCCAGCTCGGAGAGCACGTCGTCGAGCAGCAGCACGGGGTACTCGCCACTGTCGTCAAAGTGTATCTCCCGCTCCGCCATTTTCATTGAGAGGGCGGCCGTGCGCGCCTGCCCCTGCGAGGCAAAGGCCCGCGCCGCGGCGCCGTCTATCAGTATCTCCAGATCGTCCTTGTGCGCGCCTGTCAGGCACTGTCCGGAATCTAGCTCCGCCTGGCGGTGCGCGCGCTGATGCTCCAATATCGCCGGCAGCAGCTCCTCCGGCTTACGGCGCGGCTCGTCTATGGTCTTCACCGTCCTGTACTCTATCCGCAGCTCCTCCGCGCCCCCCGAAAATTCCCTGTGGATACCGGCGGCCTTTCCGGACAGGAGCGCCGTAAACGACGCGCGGAACCATATGAGCTGCGCGCTGCACTGCGCGAGCCGTAAATTGAAGTCGTCGAGCGCTTCGAGAAGGGACGGCTTCTCCCTGTAATTGCGCAATATCGCCGTCTTGTGCTCGTGCAGCCTGTTGAATTCGCGCAATACCGCCGCGTAGCGCGGCCGCAGTTGGCACAGGCACGTGTCCATAAACCGGCGCCGCTCCGCCGCTCCGTCCCGTATCATGTCGAGGTCGTCGGGGCAGAAGAGCACCGTCCTCAACCTTCCGGACAGCTCGTCGGCCGTCTTCAGCGGCACGCCGTTCGCCGTGAGCCTTCTGCGCCTTCCGTGTTCAAAACGCGCCTCAAGCCGCTGCGCGCGTCCGCCGGCTGTTATATCCGCGCAGATACGGGCGTCCGTGTCTCCGAACCGTATCATATCCTTTTCCGAGCGGGCGCGGAACGAGCGGCCGGCGGACAAGTAAAACACCGCTTCGATGAGGTTTGTCTTCCCCTGCGCGTTTCTTCCCGCTATGACGTTCACGCCGTCGCAAAAGCGCGCGGACAGCTCTCCGTAGCTGCGGAAATGCTCGAGCGTTACGCCGTCAATCGTCATGTTCCGCGGGAGCCCTTGCAATTGCCCATATACTGCCGCGGCACCTCACGAAGCTGCCGGGATATACTTTTTTGCCGCGCTGAATACATTTCCCGCCGTTTACCGACACGATGCCGTCTGTGATCAGCGCCTTCGCCTCGCCGCCGGTCTCGGCCACACCCGTGAACTTAAGCAGGGAATCCAGTCTTATGAAACTGCCCGCTATCGCCACGGTCTCCAGCCCCTTGACCTTAACCTTCATTCGTGCGAAGCCTCACGGGCAGTATCATGTATACGAATTTACCGCTCGAATCGGCGGGGGCTATGACGCACGGCGTTATCCCCGAAGACAGGCGTATACATACGTCGTCCGCCGGCGCGGCGCGCAGCGCCTCGAGCAGAAAGCGGTCGTTGAAGCCTATCTCCAAATTCTCCGCGTCCCCCTCTACGGGGCACTCGTCGAACGCCCTTCCCAGCGTGGATACGGCCTGAAGCTTCGCCACGCCGTCGCCGAACGTGCATCTCAGCGGGCTTTTCTGCTTATCGTTTATAATTAGCGCGACGCGTTCCACGGCCTCTATCATCGTCCTGCGATCCACGTTGATGGAATACTTTCCGTCCTGCGGGATCGCTGTCTTGTAGTTGAGAAATTCTCCCTCGAGCCGGCGGGAAATAAGCATGGCGTTGTCCACGGAGAACATAACGTGCTTTGTACCAAGGCTTATGAGAATAGCGTCCTCGTGGGCCGAAAAAACCCTCTCCACCTCGCCGAGCGCCGTGCCCGGCACAACGAAGCTCACGGCCTCGCTCAAGCCGTTCTCCAAGCCCTCGCGCCGCAGAGCCAGCCTGTACCCGTCGACAGCGACGACGGTTATCGAGTCGCCGTCTATCTCAAACAGCGCACCCGTATGTATGGGCCGCGACTCGTTGTCGCTGACGGCGAAATTCGTTTGCGCTATCATCTCCTTGAGCACGTCGCCCGGCACCGAAACCGAGCGCTGCGTGTCCAGTATCGGGAGTTCCGGATAGTTGTGAGCCGCCGCGCCCATTATGTCGAACTCGCTCATCTCGCACTCTATATGTGTCAGATAGCTGTCATTGACGGTTATCGTAACGTATCCGTCCGGAAGCTTTCTCACTATCTCGCCGAAGAGGCGCGAATTGAGGACTATGCTCCCGTTCTCCGCCACATCGGCTTCCACGGTGGTCGTTATGCCTGTCTTCAGGTCGTATCCGGAAATTTTGACCTGAGCGCCCTGCGCCGCTACGAGAAGCCCCTCCAGCTCGGGGACCGGGCTCTTCGCCGCGGCTACGCGCGCCGCTGTGAGAATAGCCGCAAGAAGGACCTGCCTCTCACACGAAAATTTCATATGCCTGTATCCTCCAATATATAATAAATAAGTAAAGAGATTTTTTAGTAGTATTAGTAGTAGGGAGGCGGCAATGTGGAAAACAGAGGAACAGCGGGAATAAGCGCGGATATTGCGGTGTGGAATGCTTGTGGACAAGCTGTACTGAAAAGTCGCGCGTGGCGGCAAAAGAGTTTTCCACAGGAAATGCAACAGGGATAAAACGTGTCTATGTTAAAAACCCGGACAAGCTCCGCCGCCGCTCACGTCTTCGCGTTGATGTTGGACGTTATGTCCCGGACCGCCTGCGACACCTCGTCCGTCGTGTTTATCATGTCCTCTATCTTTGTTATGGAGGACAGCGCCGTCGTGTGGTCGCGGCCCTCGTATATCGCGCCTATGTCCTTGAGGGAAAGGCTTGTTAGTTGGCGGAGGATGTACATGGAGATGTGCCGCGCGAACGTCGTGGCGCGTGTGCGCCGCTTTCCCTTGAGGTCTGCCGCCGTGAGCGAGTAGTACCGCGCTGTCTCCTCGATTATGAGGTCGGCGTTAAGGGCGAATGTGTTATTGCCCTTGAACATATCCTTTATGATGGCGGCGGTGGACGCTACGGAGATGCTGTCGTCCATGAGGTCGTGATAGGCTATGATATTTTTCACGGCGCCCTCTATCTGCCGCACGTTTTGCGTCAGGCGCTCCGCTATGTATGAGATCACGTCGTCGGGTAGTATTATGTTGAGCCGATGGGCCTTGTTGCGGATGATTGCGACGCGCGTTTCGTAGTCGGGCGGAGCTATGTCCGCGAGTATCCCGGACTCAAACCGGTTTTTGAGCCTGTCCTCCAGCGTCGAGATCTCAGCCGGCGGTCTGTCCGAGGTAAGGACTATCTGGCGGCCGGCGGCGTGCAGGGTGTTGAAGGTGTTAAAAAATTCCTCCTGAATGGCGACCTTGCCCGCGATGAACTGCACGTCGTCTATGAGAAACATGTCGGCGCCCCGGTATTTCTCGCGGAATTCCATGTTTTTGCCGATTTGCAACGCGTGTATCAGCTCGTTTGTGAAGAACTCGCCGGTAAGACTTACGATATTGTACTCGGGGTGGGCGTTTTTGACGGAGTGCCGTATGGCGTGCAGCAGGTGCGTCTTGCCCAGCCCGGAATTTCCGTATATGAGCAGGGGGTTATAGTCCTTGCGCTGCCCGCCCGCCACGCTCAGCGCGGCCGCGTGCGCGTATTTGTTGGAGCTTCCGACGACAAAACGCTCGAACGTGAACTCCTCGTCGTCCTCTCTCTCCGCGTCAGCTCCGGCCGGCCCCGGCGCGTCCGAGGGGCCGTCGGTGATCAGGACTTCGAAATCGCAGGAAAACAGCTCCCGGAGCGCGTCCTGGATACGCCCCCTGTACCGGCTCTCGATAATTCCGCGCCTGAACGACGAGGGGACGCACAGCGTTATTCGGTCGGCGCAGAAGTCGGTGACCTCGCAGTCGTCGAACCACGTAGACATGGCGGTGGGCGTTAGCTCGCCGCGCAATATATTTAAGACGCTCTGCCAGATATCCGCGGTTGAGTTCAATCTCATCAAACCTTTCGTCCCGTCGTGGAGCTCTGAGGTATACTATCAAAAAGTGTCGGAAAAAGCAAGCGATTCCCCACATTCACTCGATTTTCGTGAAAAACCGGTCAAAAAAAGCGGGTAAAACCCGCTTTTTCAGAGATTCCGGTACTGCGGGGCCCGTCAATCGCGGGGCATATTGTTGAGCTTGACGGTCAGTGCGCTCTTCTTGCGCGCCGCGTTGTTTTTGTGTATAAGCCCGTGCGCGGCCGCGCGGTCGACAGTCTTGACAGCAACGGCGTAGGCGCCCAGCGCTTCCTTGCGGTCACTGCCTGCGACGGCGGCGTCGAATTTCTTCAGGTTTGTTTTTATCAACGACTTAGCCGCCTTATTTCTCGCATTGTGTTCCCTTGCGATCAAAACTCTTTTGGCCGCGGATTTTATATTGGGCATAACTGTAACACCTCCCTCCGAAAATATCGTGTGAGCACCCATTCTACCACCCCGCGCCAAGGAAAGCAAGTGTTTTTTCCGTCAAAACGCGGATTTTTTGAGCATTTTTTTACAGATGTAAAGAATTTGCGGTCAGATCCTTAAAATGACGCGCGCTACGCGCCGTCCGCGACATTGAACGTAAAACGCCCCTGCCCGCATTTTCGGCATATACTTACCGGCAATTTCGCAAAGCTCATCTTGAACAGATGCTCTTTGCCCAGCAAGAGAATTCCTCCTAGTGCATAGAGACGCTTATAACTATAATAAAACCAAGAAAACGGTGCTTTTTTGGGCAGCCATGGAAAAGCAGTGCCTCGCGCTGCTAATATATACCCTTCTTCCATTTCCTGCCCGCAAACGGGGCAGATGAGCGCCTGTGAGTTGTCGTGTTCATTCATGGCCGGGATGTACCTCCTTCTGTAGGGACGACCCTTGTGGTCGCTGCTTCTACTATCTCCCACCGCTCTATGCGCTAAATCTGCTCGCAGCACCCTTTCGCGCCGCTTGCGGCGCTCTTTTTTGTCTCTCAGCCCACCGGTGTTCCAGTTCGGCAAGCGTGGCAGCGGCTCTTTTGCGAACCTCGCTCGAATATGCTGTCTCCTCCCGCGCTTCAACGCGGAGCCATTCGACAACCTCGTCGTAAGGTGTACCGTCAAACACGAGACCGGTTTGATCGGGATACCGCACGCGGCCTAATACATCTTCCCATACCGTTGTCATTGCTATAATTCCCCTTTCGCGTAAAGATAGCCGAATTCTC
>JAISBX010000124.1 GCA_031265965.1 Oscillospiraceae bacterium
CCGCGTACCCGTCGGCCGCCAGCGCGGAGAGAAGACTGCATATGCGCGCGTGCGCGTACTGCACGTAGTACACGGGATTTTCACTGTCCTGCCTTATCGCGAGCCCCAGATCGAATTCCAAATGCGTGTCCGGCTTCGCGTTGAAAAAGAAGCGGCACGCGTCGACTGATATTTCGTCCAGCAGATCGTTGAGCGTGAGCGCCTTGCCCGTCCGCTTCGAGACCTTTACGGTCTCGCCGTCACGCGTCAGGCGAACCATCTGCATTATGAGGAAATCGAGGCTGTCTGGCGGCAGACCGAGCGCAGGCGCCGACATTGTGGCCTTGAAGCGCACGGCGTGCCCGTGGTGGTCCGCGCCCCAGACGTCTATCACCTTGTCGAACGCGCGCCTCACGAGCTTATCGCGGTGATACGCTATGTCCACCGCGTAATAAGTGTAGTACCCGTTCGCGCGCAGCAGCACCTCGTCCTTGTCCGCGCCCAGCCCGGTGTTCTTCAGCCAAAGCGCCCCGTCCTTTTCGTACGTCAGCCCGTTCGCGCGCAGCAGCTCGACAGTGTCCGCAACGTATCCGCTGTCGTGAAGGCGGCTCTCCGGGAACCACTCGTCGAAGCGTATGCGGTAGCGCTCCAAATGCTCGCGCATAAGGCCGATATTGCGCGGGATGCCGAAAGCTATGAAGCGCCGCACGCGCTCCTCCTCCGGCAGCGCGGCGAGCGAATCGCCGTGCTCTTCATACATAAGCTTCGCGAGCTCCTTTATATCGTCGCCGTGATAGCCGTTTTCGGGGAATTCGACGGCGTTCTCCCCGAGCGCGAGCTGCATATAGCGCGCGTCGGCCGATTTGCCGAACAGCTCCACCTGATTGCCGGCGTCGTTCACGTAGAACTCGCGGTGTACGCTGTAGCCCGCCCTGTCCAGGATCGACGCGAGCGTGTCGCCGAGCACACCGCCGCGCGCGTTTCCTATAGTCATCGGGCCCGTTGGGTTAGCGGACACAAACTCGATCATTACGCGCGCGCCGCGCCCTATATCCGTCCTGCCGTAGTCCCCGCGCGCGGACTCCACGGCGCGCAGGACGTCCCCGTACCATCTGTCCGACAGTATGAAGTTCATAAATCCGGCGCCCGCGACGGAGCACGACTCAAAATAGCTCTCGCGCAGATCTATGTGCGACAGCAGCGCCTCGGCGATCACGCGGGGCGGCATACGCATCTCGCGCGCGGCGGAGAGCGCGTGCGTCGCGGCGAGGTCGCCGTTGCCCGGATCGCGCGGTATCTCGATCGAGCCGGTAAACGCGGCGCCACCCGGCAGCGCGCCCGCCTCCGCCGCCGCGCCGTAAGCGTTGCGCAAGAGCACGTCAAGCTGCGCTCTCGCGCTCTCGTTCATGTTTGACATTGCGCGGACCCGCCCTTTCTGATGTTGATCTTGAACTTGTTGCGGCTCGCCACAAGGTTGTCCACATCAAGTATGTAGCGTATCTCCAAGTCCCCGCCCTCGTCGTCCATGTCCTTTACTATACTCTGCGTCTTAAGCCCCATCGTGAGCGAGCCGAACGGCGTGTTGTATATGAAGTGGTGCTTCTGCGCCTCCGAGAACACCATATCTCCGGACGACCCGTCGTTGCGCGTGAGCACGACGTTGTCGTCTCCGACGAAAAAAGACGTCCGCGTGCCCGCGTTGCCTGTCATCTCGGACTCGACGTAGCTTATCTCCGTGCAGTCCTTGCCGCGCAGATACATACCGTCGGTCACGAGCTCAAACGACTCCTCCTCGGAATCCGGCGCCACCTGTGAACCTATTATTGAAATCCTCGCGTTATCCATATTTATGATTTCTACCTTTATTATAATTATTCCACAGTCACCTGTCGGACGTTCCCGTCTACGCGCAGCCCCAAATAGAGCGATGCGAGCTCCGAAAAGCCTTCCGTGCTGTCCGTCACAAAGTATCGGCGCTCCCCTCCCTCGCCGGAGAGCATATCCAAGCCCCCCAAGTCCCGCGCGACGCGCAATGCCGCCTGCGCCCCGGAATCCACAATGGCAACGCCCTGGCCCATAACATCCGCGATGGCGCCGCGCAGCAGCGGGTAGTGCGTACAGCCGAGTATAAGCGTGTCGATGCCGCGTTCCCGGAGCGGCGCTAGGTACTCCTCCGCCAGTGTCCTGACTACTATATCGTCCGGCGATGTCCGCCCGTTTTCAACAAGCGGGACAAAGAGTGGGCACGCGGCGCTCCACGACGCCACGCCGCCGTCGATCGCGCGCAGCGCTTCGGCGTACGCGCCGCTGCGCACTGTTGCGGCTGTGCCTATTATGCCTATTTTTTTGTTCGTTGTCAACCTCACCGCCTCCTCGGCGGGCGGCCGCACCACCCCGAACACCGGCATGGCGTACTCGCCGACTATATGGCTAAGCGCCACGGAGCACGCCGTGTTGCAGGCTATCACCATCGCCTTTATGTCAAAGCCGGCGAGGAACGCGGCGCACTCGAGCGCGTACCTTATTATAGTCTCGCGCGACCTCGGCCCGTACGGCACCCTGCCCGTATCGCCCAGATACACTATATCCTCACGCGGCAGCACCTCGATGAGCTTCTTCACCGCCGTCAAGCCTCCCAGCCCGGAGTCAAAAACGCCTATTGGCCTGCGATCCATCCGTTACCCCCATATCCCGTCCGCCGCCGCAGCGCGAGACGTAACGCCGGACGAATAATTACATGATATTCTATTCGGAGATATAAAGCAAGTATCACCACCGCACAAAGAATAGTTATTTTCAAAAATTTTGAGCCGCCGCAAGTTTTTGTGGTAATTCGCGCGGTAATTTGATATAATGTGCGAGGTAACAGCCCGCGGCGGCGGGAAACGCCGTATGGCGACGTATCTTCGCAGTATGACATCATGGAGGTAAGTCATGAACATTGAACTCACGGCAAGGGAGTACAGGAGGCTGCTCGATATTGTGTATATCGGCAATTGGGTTCTCAATTCGATGCGCGGAGACGACCGCATAGAGGACTACGACGAGGTGGAGAGCCGCATGTTTTCATATTGCATAGGTCACGCGCCGTCGCTCGTGACCGTTGAGGATGACGCGGCGCTGCCCTCGGACGCTTTTGTGGACGGAGGCATCCACGACGCCATCTCCGCCTACGAGGACGCGATGTTCTTCGAAATACTCGCCGAGGAGCTCGCGCGCAAGGATCTGGATATAGACGAGATAGAGCCGGACAACGTCGACGAACTGGCGAACAGGATCGACGAGTACATTGAGGAATTTGAGCAAAACGGCATGAACAACGTGTCGCTCAATATTTAGCGCCGCATATTATGACTGATATTACCGTAAGCTTCAAGCTGCTCAGAGACGGCGCGCGAGCGCCCGTGTACGCCACGGACGGCGCCGCGGGCGCCGACTTATACGCCTGCCTTGACTCCCCCGTAGAGCTCGATCCCGGCGAGACGGTCATGCTTAACATGGGCTTTGCCGCCGCGGTGCCGGAGGGATATGTCGGGCTCGTGTTCGCTCGCAGCGGTATGGCGTCCGAACGCGGATTAGCGCCGGCAAACAAGGTGGGCGTCGTGGACAGCGACTACCGCGGGGAATGGATGGTCCCTCTGCACAACCACGGCGGCGCCCCCGCGACGGTTCTTCCCGGAGAGCGCATCGCGCAGCTCCTGCTGGTGCCCGTGGTCCGCGCGGCATTCGTCGAGTCCGGCCTGCTGGACGCCACCCCCCGCGGCGCCGGCGGCTTCGGCTCCACAGGGAAATAAGCCCTCGCTGTCGCGGACAAGGATCTGCGTAACCATGGAATACGCATTGATGCGCAAAAATATCGCCGTCGCCATGTTGGATATCGAGGAGCATGCGCGGAACATCAATCGTCTGCAAAAGTTATCTGTTATCTGCCAACGCTCTCCTCAGCAGCGCCGCCGTCTCCGCGCGCGTGGTTATGCCGCGGGGGTCGAAGATGTTGCCCGGCCGACCTGTCACTATGCCTGTGTCGGCGGCCCACGTCGCGCTCTCTCGCGCCCAGTCCGATACCGCGTCGGCGTCAGCGAAC
>JAISBX010000125.1 GCA_031265965.1 Oscillospiraceae bacterium
CGCTATATCGCCCCCGCTTACCACACTGTAGGTTATCGCGCCGCTGCCGGCGTCAGGGCTCGCGGCGTTTTCAAAGCCGACGCCGTAGTAGGCGCAGTTCGCGCCGGGTTTGTCAAAAGCGAGCGATCGATCCGCCCTTAGCACCGTCAGCGTGTACTCCGCGCAGGCCGGCAGATACGTCTCGTCGCCTTCCCGGTACGCTCTGACAGTCACAGTCCCGGCGGATATTATGGTCAACACGCCCGTTGCCGGATCAATTACCGCCGCGGCGCCGTCCACAATCGAATAGACCGTCTCGCTCCCGCTCGCCTCCCCGACCGCCGGATTTACAAATATATTTCCATTGGCGTTATAGCGAATGTCCGGCGGGCAGGGATCTGAAAATCCGAACTCACTTTGCGGCAGCCACACGTAAGGGGGCTCGGTTTCGTCGCCGGTTTCCTCTTCGGTTTCGTCGACAGGCTCTTCCGCAGCATTTTCCGGCAGCTCTCCGTCGGGCGGAGGCGGCGTATCCGCGGACGCGTACACGCGCGGCGCGGCTATTACCGCCAGCGCCACCAAAAGCGCCAGCGCCCGTTTTAACCATGATACCGCTAAAACATTCCTTCTCATAACACCGTTCCTCCTCATGACTGCGGGCTTGCGGCTCCGCTTCGCGGTACGTCCCCGTCCGCGTGAATATATGTGATGTCCTCCTCGACCTCAAAAACAGCCGTCCCTCCTCCGGGATCCCGTTTGTCGTATCCGCCGCCCGTTTTGCCGCCTGTTTCGCCGCCTCCGCGCCTCATCTCCGCCACGGCTCTTCTCGCCGCGCTACCCGTCACTATCCCGAACGCCTCCGATACCCTCAGCTTCAGAAACAGCACGGCGGTGACGGCCGCCGACACGCCTGCCATAACGGCGGATACCCGGAAAATCAGCCGCAGCTCCTCATAATCCATAATTACCCCCCGGCGGCGCCTATCCGGGCGCTGGCGAGCGCGGCGGACTCCAGTATTTCAGCCGAGCGCGACCTGACGTCCTGATAGCGCGCGGTGTCGCGCAGCTCCGCTATGTCCGTCTCAATGCCTCCGAGCAGCGCGCGCGCGTCCTGCCCGCTCACGACCTCCGGCACCAGATAGCCCGCCCTGTCTGAAATTATCCTCACGACCTCGCCGCTGACGAGCAGCTTCATATCGCTCTCCCCGCTCTCCAGAGCGCACCTTGCCAGCTCTCGGAGTCTCTCCCACAGGCTCTCATAAGCCTCAAACATCTTCTCCGTCCTGTTCTGACCCGAGAACTTGTCTATCTGGCGCAGACACTCGCCGATGTCCACGTATATGAGCGCCGCTGGATACGCGTCCGCCGCCTGACTCAGCCACTCCGCGGCGGCGGAATACCGCGCCGCCTCCACCTCGTAGTCATACCAGTACGCCATGCCTAACTCATAGCAGACGCGCTCATAGCCCGCCGGATCTCGCTGGCTGAGCGCGTCGATCGGGTACAGCGTATACGCGCTCCCGTCGCGCGCGGTGAGATCGAGACCCGCGCGCAGACTCGTTATCACCGATGATTCGTCCTTTGTCAGCGCGCCGTTCCCGCCGTCCGGCCCGCCGGCGAGAAAAGAGTCGAGCAGCCGCAGATACGCGTCCGGAAGCTGCGGGCAGACCGCGATGGCGTCGAGGTACACCGCTGTGCGCTCGTCCGCGCCGAGGCGCGCGTCGGCCGCGGACGCGAGCAGAAGACCGTAGTCCTCGTCCAGCCTGCGCGCCGCCGCCGCGTGCGCGGCAGCCGCCGCCGCGGCAAGCGACAGCGTCACGGCGAGCGAGCACGCAAACACCGCCAGCTTGCGCGCCTGTCTTCTCCTGAACCGCCCGTCCTGCTCCCAGTAGTGGTCCAGCGCGTACCGCACCTCACCGCACGACTGGTACCTGTCGTCCGGATTTTGCTGGGTACACCGCGCGACGATGCTCTCGAGCCCGGCGGACAGCGCCGGATCGACCTCCCGCAGCGGCGCCCGCTCGAACGGGGGCTTAGCCGGGTCGATACCCGTCAGCAACTGGTGAAGCGTCGCGCCAAGGCAGAAGACGTCCGTTCTCGCGTCGGTCTGTCCGTATCCTCCGAACTGCTCGGGCGCGGCGTATCCTATAGTCCCAAGACATGTCGTGTCGGCGGGGCGGCTCGTCTTGAATTCGCGCGCCGTGCCGAAGTCGATGAGCGTCACATTGCCGTCGGGCCGCAGCATGATGTTCGACGGCTTCATGTCCCGGTATATTATCGCCGGCGA
This sequence comes from Oscillospiraceae bacterium, assembly GCA_031265965.1. The sequence goes on from JAISBX010000125.1 coordinate 2,267, forward strand.
CCTGCCGTGCAGATACCCGAGCACATCGCAGAGCTGTTTTGCCCACTCGATGACGCGCTCCGCCGGAAGCGCCCCCTGTTCGCGGAGCACGCGGCTGAGCGGATAGCCCTCTATGTAGTCCATGACTATCAGAAACGACGTCCGGTTTTCGATGACGTCCACGATACTCGGCAGGTTAGTGTGCGATAATTTCTTCAGCAGCTCCGTCTCGACGACGAGCCCCTGCCGCACGACCTCGAAGTCGCGCACGCCGTCCTTCCTGACCTCCTTGACCGCCCACGTCTTGTTCGCCCTCTCATTGATGGCCATATAGACGACGCTCATGCCGCCCCTGCCGATCTCGCTGAGTATCCTGTACTTCCCGTCAATCAGCGTGCCCGTCTCCAACATCCGTTTTTCCCCCTTCCGCCAAAAGTGCCCCGGATCACCTCGTCCGTATCGCTATAACGGAGATGTTGTCGCGCTCGCCGCGAGCTTTGTTTGTCTCGACGAGCTGTTCGGCCGCGCGTCTCATATACGCGGCGTCCGCGGGATTTTTCGGCCCCAACCGTTCCAGTATCTCCGCCGGAGTCACCTCGTGCCGAAAACCGTCGGTGCATATCAGGTAGCACGCTCCCGCCGCCGTATCTCCGAACAACAGCTCCGGCTCCACGCGCTCCGAGACCCCGACGCACTGCAGCAGCACGTTCCCTCGCGGACTGAGCTCCGCGTCCTCGGGCGTCATTACGCCGAGCTCGACGTCGCGCGCCGCCAAAGTCTGGTCGCGCGTCAACTGCCGCGCCGTATCAGTCAGCGCGTATACGCGCGTGTCGCCGACGTTCAATATGTAGTAGCGCTCCTGCGTCACGAGCATGGCGAGCACCGTCGTTCCGAGCCTCTCCCCGTGTTCGCGCCCGTGCTCGCGCAGCGCGCCGCCGCTCTCCGCGAGCACCGCCTCCCACTCGCGCCCGATGTCCGCGTCTCCGATACGGCGCGTACACAGGAGCGGCAGGCGCGCATACATCCACCGGGTAAACGCGTTGATCAGGCAGGCGCTCGCCAGCTCCCCGTGCTCGAGCCCGCCCAGCCCGTCGCACATGACCGCGAACACGGCCCGCCCGCGCTCCGTGTTGATCCGCCGGACAAAAAGGCCGTCCTGATTCACCGCCTTAACCGTCCCCCTGTCGGTCACCGCCGTCACCGTGAAGTCCATAGCTGCCCCCCATAATAATTCAGTCGCGCTCCCTGAATTCAAACTCCTCGCTCGCCAGACGGATGCGCGCGCCGTGCGACAGCGGCCGCTCCTTGCCGGACGGGATCATCTCGCCGTCTATATAGGTGTGATTAGTCGAGTTGGTGTCAAGCAGCACACATTTACCGCCGCGCGTCACGATATTCGCGTGGCTCCTGCTGACGGCGCCGCCGCCCTCGACGCAGTAGTCGACGTAGCCCGGCTCCTTGCCTATGCGGAATACCTGCTTGTCCAGCTCGATGCGTTCGTTGCCCTTGACGCGGACGAGGTGCGGGCGCGAGACGTCCCCGTTCGCCGCCGCCGCGCCGCCGAGCGACGTCGTCTCGCCCGCCGCGGGATCGCCGAGCACCGTGGTCTCCCCAAAATCCGCACGCGCGGCACGTTCCGCAGGCTTCTCCGGCTTCGGCGGCGCCGTCTGCTGCTTCGGCGGCGGCGAGGGTACCCGCACCCGCCGCGCGACGCGCGCGTCCTGCTTCGCCGGCGCGCCCGTTATGGGCGGCGCGGCCTCGCCGGGCACCGCAAAGCCTCCGTTCCCGCCGCGATCCCGCCCGCGCCTGTACAGGCGCTTATTCTCTCGGCTGTAGTGCGTGAGCAGATACGGCAGCGAGATCTCCGCCACCGCCGCGGCGCCGTCTTCCCTGACGTTCCCTTCGGGCGCGGCGGGCGCCGACACGACGGGCGCCGGCGGCCCCTCCGCTCCGCCCTGTTCGTCCTCCGCGGGCGCGGCGCGCTCCGTATCGTCCTCTACGCGCCTCTCAAAACGTCTGGCGACGTTCTTCAGCCCGCTCAGCGTGAACGGACCCTCCTCGTTGAGACAACTGATGATGCCCGCCACGTAGTCGCAGCTCTCGCGCATATCGTACCGCGCGTTCATCATCAGTTCCTTGAAAAACGCGCGCAGGCCCGGCGCGCTTGCGGCCCTGCCCTCCACCGGCAGACAGATGAGCGACGTCTGCAGCGTCGTCACGTCCACGAAGATGTACTCGGACTCCAAAACAAACAGCGAGCTGTCGAGCATATACTCCTCCGCCGCGTCGGCGGAGGCCGCAATGCCCGAGATCACGCCCGAGAGCCGCCGTCTGTTCACCTCGCCCGCGAAAAAATCCCTGACGGCGATCTTCGACGTGACGCTGTATTTGAGAAAAATATCGCTGTCCGATCGCGTGTAATACAGCGGCGCCAGACCCGCTATCTTGTTGTTTGTGAGCATACCGAGGCTCACCGTATCCACTGTCTCGCCCTGTTCGACGCGGTACACGAGATACGTGTTCTCCCCGCGCGTCTCAAATGAAAAGCTCACAGCGTCACCCGCCTTTCCGCCGTTACCGGCCGCTCATATTGTACTTATACAGCTTCAGCAGTCTCCAGCTCCCGTCCAGCTTGACAAGGGCGCACCCCCGGCTGTTGAAGTCGCCCGCGTCCGAGAATACGCCGTCGATGACCATATCGCCCGCCGCGTCGGCGTACCCCCATTTCCCGCCGCGCATGACCGCCGTCAAGCCGTGTGAAAAACCGCGCGCGTCCGGGGCGGGCGGCGCCGTGACCGGCTCCGCCGGAGGCGCCCGCTTATTGCCCTCTGTGTCGATGTAATACGTATCGCCGCGTTCGTCTGTGACCTCCGCCCTTCCGTCCGGCCCGAACGCCCCCGCGCGGACGTACATAGGCTGCAGCCGCCGCGCGCCCGTCTCGTCAATATAGCCCCAGCGCCCCTTCGTCATTACGGCGCAGTAGCCCCCGCCGAATGCGGAGACGTCCTCGTATTCCCCGGTCAGGTAGTACGCGTACTCGAGCTCCTCCATTATGCCCTCGCACAGCGCCGAGACCGCGCCTCGCCTCGTCATCGTTCCGTACAGCCCGAAGCAGGACGCGAAATCGCCCTTTTCAAACCACATCTCCATGAGATATTCGTATGGCTCCGGCTCCCGGGGATAGATATCCGCCGTGTCCTCGCACCAGTCCGCGGCGGCGTCCCACAGTCCGGACGACGCGTAGAACCGCGCGATCTCCATACGAAGCGCGAGCGACGGGGCGAGCTCAAGCGCCTTTTTGTACTGCTCGGCGGCGTCCACCACTATGGCGTCCGCGGCGTATGCCCGCGCCCTGCCGAGATGTTCCCCGTAGCCGCGCTCCGCGCGGACGTTCGCGTCCGCCCTAACGTACACGGACAGCGCCAAAAGCGCGACAAGCGCCGGCGGTACGAGCAGCTTGTATTTCACTCGCGCGCACCCCCCTCACATACCCGTCAGCAGCACGGACAGAAACGTGCCCGCCGCGAGCGCCGGAGCGAACGGCAGCGTGTCCTTCCGCGTCTTCCGCTTTGTGATAAGCAGCCACGCCGACACGATAAACGACACCGCGAGCGAGAGCAACACGGCGCCGCCTATGCCCTCCGTGCTGAGCAGCAGCCCCATCACCATGAACAGCTTGACGTCGCCCGCGCCGATGGAGCCGCGTATCGCGACCGCGCACAGCAGCGCCGCCGCCGTCAGCGCGCCCGCCGCCGCCAGATCCGACACCGCCGTCCTGCCGAATCCGGCCATGCCCGACACGAGCGGCTCCGCGATGAACAGCGCCGCCCAGTACGCCGCGCCCGCTACTATGAACGCGTTCGGTATGCGGTACGATTTGTAATCGACGAACGCCGCGGGCAGGAGCAGCGACAACAGGCAGAGCCTGCGCATATTGAATATAAACGTGTTGTCCGGATATACCGCGGTCAACGCGAGAGCTGCGCCAATACAGGCCGCCGCCGTAAACGCGGCGTACGCGGCCGCCGCGCGCGGGGATAGCGCCGCCATTCCCGCTTTTACCCTCGCCGCTCCGCGCGCGTCCGGCGCGTCCCGCCCCGCGTCTCTCAGCAGCAGCCAAACCCCCACGGCGCTGACCCCCGCCGCCGCCGCCGGCAATGCGATCATCATTGGACTCCTCCCCTTTTCCTCCGAAGCTATGAGGGCTTCCCGTACGCCGCCTTGACCTCGACGCTCACGTGCTCGCCCGCCGCGCGCCGCTCCGCTTCAAAGGCGGCAGCCGCGCTCTTTATCATCGCCGTGTCGGCATTCTCCGGCACGACGAGTATGATCTTGTACGTCCGCGTTCCGGGGTCCGAGCGCACGGTCGTGTCCGCGCCCGACGCGTCCTTGACCGCGATCGTATCCCCGTATCCCGATACGATGCCGCGCATAGTCCGGAACGTCTCTCCGAGCTTGTCCGCGACGCCCGCCTGCGTGGAGTACGAGTTTCCGTACATTGACGTCACCTGCGTGAACTCGTTCCCGCCGCCCGTGTCGTCGTAGCCGTCAAACCCGGCGCTGCCCGTATACTTGAAGTTCTTCTTCTCCTGATCGGTTATGTAACGTCCGCGCGTAAAATTGTCCTTGTCCCAAATGCTTCCGCCCGCCTCGCCGTCCTCCGCGCCGCCACCTTGACCCTCCTTGAACGATACCCCGTCGCCCCACGCCTTTGTCCGCGCGCACTGCGTAAAGCTGAATTTGACGTCGATGCTCAAGAGCCGGATCACGTTCACGTCGTAGGTGACGACGAGCCGCACGTCGTCCGAGCTGCCGTACGCCATCAGCGACGTGCCTGTGAAATCCAGCCCGTCAAGGCCTCCCGACACCCTGTACCGCCTCAAAAAGCTGTCGGGGGCGTCGCCCGGCGACGCGGTCAGGTTCCGCTGCACAAAGGAGCGCGCGAACACGCGTCCCAGCAGATTCTTGCCCTCCTCGCCGAGCTCCGTCCCGGCGAGCTTTGCCATACCGAGCATGAACGCCCTCGGGTCTTCAAGCTCGTTTTTATACATAGCCGCAAGGCCCTTCACCGTGCCGGCGCCGTCCCGCGCAGCGCTCGTCAGCCCGTCCAGATCGGCCGCGCCGACGCCGGCTTTAATGCCGGAGAACGAATCCATCAGCGAGCCGACGCCGTCGATCGTCTTCTCGGCCGTCAGCCGCTGCGCGGCGCTCGCCTCATACGACTTCCGCTGCGCGTCGTCGATATCCAGCTTGTAGTACAGGTATGAATATTGGGATATTGACTTCGTCGCCGCGGCAAGCGCGCTGCCAACTCTGGCCTGCACTATGCAGATGTCCACTATGAGCAGCAGAGTGAGCACGGCGAACATGAACACCGACAGCGCGACCGTGGCCTCCACGACGACGGCTCCTCTCGTCCCCCTCATCCGCCGTACCCCCTCACCGCCCGGTACTTTATTGTGTACCAGTCCGACGTATCCGTGAGGTCGTTTTCGTAGCCCGACGCTATGGGCAGCGCCAGCATGAGCGGCGCCGCGCGCACCGTCGCCGACATCCCGATATACACGACGGATTTCTCAAGCGAGTATCGCGCCGAGACGTCTCCGCCGGCGGCGAGCCGGACGTTCGCCTGTATGAGGTCCGCCGTGCGCCTGTACATGTCGGCGGCCAGCTCTCCGCCCCCGTAATAGCCGATAAGCAGAAATACGTACATATAGTCGCCGTACGTCAGCCTGATCGCGCGGTCGCGCGCGGCGCCCTCGCGCGTGGAGGGCGTCACGCCTCCGTCGCCGTCGCCTCCGAACTGTACCGCCCAGTCGGGATCGCCCTCGCCTCCCGTGTACAGCTTTAACAGCTTGACCGGCAGCCCGGCCTTCAGCATCTCCACATCGTTGGCCGTCTCAAGCGCGACGAGCGCGAGTATCAACACGGATTTTATCAGCGGTACCGGTATGATACCGCCGCTCCACGCGGATATTGCGGCCGCCGCCGCGTTTATCGCGCGCCCTGTGTTGTTGTCGAGGCCCCAGAACGCCGCGAACGCGTATGGCGTGTTCAGCAGGTACCGCAGCGCGAATATCGAGCCTATCGCCTTGCCTATGTTGTCGCTGTTCTTTCCGCCGTACAGGATGTACTCAAGCTCCGCGCCGCACGCGTAGTTGTTCGTTTTGTTCACAAGGCGGCACGTGAGCGACTTGTTGTAGACGTCGCGCGCCTCCTCCGACAGCCACGTGCCGGCGGTCTTGGCGTCCCCGGTCACGCGCGCGTAATACGTCTCGCTGTTCCTCCATGTGATATTCCCGCGGTCCTCCTCGGACAGCAGGCCGTACCGCGCCTCTTTTTCGTATGTGTAATGGCTGAACATGCCCGTCACGTACTCCACGGTGTAGAGGTCGTCGCGCATATTCTCCAGAGCGCCGCTGAAATCTTTGAACAGCTCTCCCGCGAGCGACGCGACGGCGCCGAGGCCGGACATCACGGACATCCCCTTCCCATCGAAACCGGACGGGAATTCCGAGGCCGTAAGCGACGTTATCTCGCCCGCGCCGGAGTCCCCGCCCTGCTTCGACGCCTCCGTCTCCGTCTTGCCCATCTCGAGGTACTCCTTCATCTTCGCGTCGCCCTTGCGCTTTGCGTTGCGGTCGACCCCGCCGAACTCCGCCGCCATCCACGTGTACAGCGCCGGCCGGGGCGCGGAGTCCAGGCTCGGGCGCGCCGAGGCGGCGTTCACATTCATGACGGGGCCCGTGCGCGGCGTGAAATTGAACGTGCGGACGGCAAACGCGTCAAGCGTCTCTCCCTCGCCGAGGCTCTTGCTCATCAGTCCCGAAGCCCAGAGGGCGTCGTCATAGCTGAAAATATCGAGCACGCGCCTGTTTCCGTACTGCACGCCGTCAATTCGCTCTATGATCTGCCCGTAGAACGCGGACAGCCCGTCAACTCTGGCCTTTAGCTCCGATATGGACGCCTCGTCTATGGCGTCGATATCCGTATTGCCCCTGATGTCCGCTATCTCGTCGAGGTGCGTCCCGGCCATCGACGTGCCCGCGGAGGACGCGGAGTCGTCCCAGCTCACGAACGAGTCCTTGTACGGACCTATAAACCCGCCCAGCGCGCCGAGCTCCTCGGACGCGGCGTCAAGCAGCGCCTTTGCCCGCTCGGCATTGGCGCGGTGTCGCGCCATCCCGCTTTGGATATCGGATATGGCCTCATACACGCTCCTGCCATCGTCTAACAGCTCCGCGTCCGTCCCGGCGTCCGGCGCCGCGAATAGCTGCGCGGCGATCGCCGCGTGTATTTTTCCGAAGTCCTCTCTGTACGCGTCGAGCTCGGAGCTCATCGCCGCCAGCGCGGCGGCCGGATCTCCGCCGTACAGCGCTTGGCAGTCGCGGAGCTTTTCGTATATGCCGTAGGCCTTGTCGCGCAGCGCGCTCTCCGCCTCGTAGTATGTGTGCCGCGTCTCGGTGATCTCCTGATTTTTCTCGCTGTCGCCCATCTCGCCGCCCGTCTCGCGCAGCTTCTGGAGTATACTGTCGCCGAGGAGCAGGGACGCGGGCGCCCTGTACTTCATAAAGCTGACGATCCCGCTCTTGATCAGCGCCGGGTTCGCCATGTTCGCCTCCGGCACGGGCGTGAACATACCGCCCTCGCCCGCCTGCGCGTCTATCCTGAGCAGATCCGCCGCGCCCGCTCCCGCCCCCGTCAGCGCGCGTATCTGCGCCAGAAGCGTATCCGTTTCCTCCTCGCTTAGTCCCTGCGATTTTATGAGCCCTCTGAAGCCCGTCTCGGCGGCCGCGTAGAACTCGTCGATATTCTGGCAGGACGCCAGAAGTCCGTAGAACTCGCTCAGCTCAAAGTCGTAGCGCGTCAGCAGCGAGTCGAGCGCGAGGTCGCCCGCCGACGCCGTGAGCGCGCCGGCGAGCCTCACGCGGCTCAGGTCGACAAACATGCCCGACGCCACTATGCACGGCGTCAGTATGACCGAGAGAAACACGGACACCGCGCCCCGCGTCCCCCCTGTGCGCCGCTTCCCGCGGCGCGATCGATCTCCTGTATTCACTCGGCTCACGTGTCTGTCCCCCTTTAATATCTATCTACTAATATCTATACCGTCTACTTCCCAAGAAACTTCTTCGCGCCGTCAATCGCCGATTTCAGCTTGTCGGCCGCGCCGGTTTGCAGCAGGAAGTCCTCCGCCATGTTCACGTTGCGTATCAGCTCCGGGGCGTCCGGCACCGGGGCCTGCGCGTGGGCCGACACCCGCATTGAGAGGATATCCTCCATGCCCAGCAGCCTTATCGGGACAGGGACCGTATACGTCAGATCGGCCGTCACCTCGGCGCATATGATCATATTGCGGTACTTTATGCCGTACTCGGGCGAGCGCGGCCCCATACCGGAGAACAGTCCCGTGCCGATCGCCTCGACGTCCTTGGCGAACGCGGCGCCCACGGCGCCGCCCGCCAGATCGATGCCCCCTATATATCTGTACGGCTCTATGTCCTGCGCGCCGAACTCCGGTACCCCGCCGCTCTCCGATACCGTCGGCAGCATCGGATCCGCGCAGTACGCCGCGCCCGCTATGGCCGCCCGCCGCGTCACTGCCTCCGCCTTGCTTTTCGTGTAGTACGCGTTCCCCCAAAAAAGCATGAAAAACACGACGAGGAACATCACGGGGAACACTATCACAGCCTCTATTATCACAAGGCCGCGCTCTCCTCCTGCGCCGGCTTTGTCCATAACGCGCCCGCCTACGACATGCCCTCTGAGACGGCTTTGTCGGCGTTGGCGTTTATCGACTTGAACAGCTTCTCGAGCAGCTCCTGTATCTGCTTTCTGAAGAGTATCGCCAGCACGAGCGCTATGCCGATGAGCACCACGATCGCGACGATATTCACCTCTCCGTCCTCCCGCGTGAGAAACCCTCTCAGGCGCGCCCCCAATGTGACCGGGAGCATTTTTACTGTGTTCAATAACATTTCGCTTTACCTCATCTTTCAAAAATTTGCGGGATCCGCGGCCCGCCCGTTCACCCGATGCCGGAGAATATGGGTACTATGATCATGACCAATATGCCGATGAACATTATCGTCACGGGGATGAGCAGCTTCCCTGCCGCCTTTTCGCCCCGGCGCCGTATGTCGTGACATCTCGCCGACCAGACCTCACGGCTCTGCTCCTTGAGCATATAGGCGAGCTCGCTGTTGCCCTTTATCAGCCCCTGTATGAGCGTGGACGCGAACTTTTTTACCTCCGGTATCATGCAGCGGGCGCCGAAGTTGAACAGCGCGTCGGCCTCCGGCACCCCGTTTTGCATCTCCTCCACCGCGCGGCGCATCTCCTCGTAGAGCTGCGTCTGTCCGGTGTTCGCAACGTCCTCCCACGCCTCGCGGAGTATCATGCCGGAATTCGTCAGCAGCGCCAGCTTCGATATCGCCTCGCCGAAGTCGCGTCTCATTCCCTCGGCGCGTTTGGCGATCCGCCTGTCCGCAACCGTCCCGAAATAGTACCAGCTCAGCGCGGAGAATATCAGCAGCACCGCCATGGCTGCGGCGTCGCCCGTCAGCCCGTAGACCGCCACGGACACGATGGAGGCCGTCAGCGCCACCGTCACCCGCTGGGCATAGCTCACGCGCAGATAGTACTCGGCGTACCGCTCCCCGTACAGCACCTCGAACGCCCGTCTGGCGCGCCTGTCGCGTCTCGACTTGTACCCGTAACGCATAAGCCCCATCGCTGCGTAGCCCACGAAATACACCTCCCGCAGAGGATACTCCCGCTCGCTCAGCGACCTGAACATACCCGCGTGCCCGCGCCCCAACACATACAGCGCCAACCAAACGACCGTCAAAACGGCTCCGGCCCCAAATATGACGATATCCCCCGCCCCCAGCATTCCATCACCTCCATTTCAGTCGAATCAGATTTTTATATCCATCACCGCCCTGCCAACGAAGTAGGCGGCGATGAAAAGGGCGATGGCGGCGGTCGTGGACACTATGCCGGCGAGCGAGGTGAAGTTCGCCGCGAAATCGGGGCTCATCACCTTCACCACGAATATGAGCGCCACGGGCATCACCATCATCACGTTCTGCTCCGTCTTGCCCGCCGTGACCGCCGTCTCGATCTCCTCGCGCATTTCGAGCTTGTCAGACAGTATCTCGTGCGTCGAGCGCACCGAGTCCTTTACGTCGCCGCCCCGTCTGCCGCACACCCTGAACACGCTCGCGAAGCTCGCTATGTCCCCGTTCCCGCTGCGCCGCCCGAAATCCTCCAGCAGCTCCTCTATGTCGATGTTGTTCGCGACGCCCGACAGTATGATCTTCAGCTCCTGCAGGATGTAGGCGTTTTCCTCGTACTGCGCTTTCAGGTCCTCATACACGGCGGTGAACGAATCCCTGACGTTCTTGCCCGCGCCCAGCGACGTGTTCAGCGATTCGAGCATATCGCGGAACTGGCGGTTGAGCCGCTGCGCGCGCCCCCTTAAAATGGCGCGCGCCCTGAGCGGCACGCAGGCAGATCCGGCGCCTGCGCCCGCGCCCGCACAGAACAGCGCGTCGAGTATGTGCGTCAGCGTCGTCGCGTCGCCGTACGCGTCGCGCCCTATGCCGCCGTAGAACAGATAGCCCACCGCCGCCCCAACGGCGAAGCCCGCCAGAAACGTCAGTATCTTCTCCACAGGCCCCATGCGGCAGACGCCGTAGTTGAGCGCGCGCAGGTTTGTCGCCGAGCGCTCGTACTGGGGCGCCGCGCCCCGTGCCCTTCCCATCCGCGATCACCGCCTAAAATGTGATGTCTATGCCCGCCAGCTTGAATTTGCGGGCGTTTATCAACCGGTTTTCCGTGCGAACCAGTCTGCCGGACACCCTGCCCGGCGCGCCGCCGCCGTCCTCCTCGAACACGTAGAGCGGGTTGAGCGCCACGGCGCCGCCCTCAAAGCCCGCGACCTCCGTTATCTCCATGACCTTGCGCGAGCCGTCGCGCACACGCGACAGGTGTATGAGTATGTCCACGGCGGAGGCGATCTGCTGCCGTATCGCCTCCAGCGGCAGCCCGGACGCGCCCTGAAGCACCATCGTCTCGAGCCGGCTGAGCATATCGCGCGCGGAATTGGCGTGCCCAGTGGACAGCGAGCCGTCGTGTCCCGTGTTCATAGCCTGAAGCATGTCTAGCGCCTCGCCGCCGCGCACCTCGCCAACGACGATACGCTCCGGCCGCATTCTCAGCGACGTGCGTATGAGCTCTTGGATCGTTATCCGGCCCACGCCCGAGGCATTTGAGTTGCGCGTCTCCAGCCGCACGAGGTTGTCCAGCCCGTTCAGCCGCAGCTCCGCCGAGTCCTCTATCGTTATGATCCGCTCGTGCTTTGGTATGTAGTTCGACAGCGCGTTGAGGAATGTGGTCTTGCCCGCTCCGGTGCCGCCGCTTATCAGGATGTTGTACTTCGCGCGCACGAGCAGCCGGAGCTTCTCCGCCAGCTCCGGCGTGATGGAGCCGAGCCGTATGAGCCGCTCCACGGTCATCGGCGCCTTGGAAAACTTGCGCACGGTCATTGTGGGCCCGCACAGCGCCACGGGCGGCAGCACCACGCTCACGCGCGAGCCGTCCGGGAGCCGCGTGTCCACTATGGGGCTCGACTGGTTCACCTCGCGGCCGGCCAGCCCCACGACGCGGTGTATCACGTCCTCGAGCTTGCGCTGGCTCTCGAAGCTCATATCGATCCGCTCGAGCGCGCCGTCCCTCTCGATGAAGATGTTCTCGTGACCGTTTATCATGATCTCGGTGATCGAGTCGTCCGTCATTATGCTGTCGAGCAGCCCGAAGCCCCTTATCTGGCTGTACACCTGCCTGACGATGGACACGCGCTGCTCTATCGCGCAGTACGCGCCCTCCATGCGCTCGTCGACGGTGCGCCGGATCGCGTCCTCCAGCTCCTCGTCGCCCATCGTGCCGAGCGGCATGGCTCCCGCGACGTATTTTTTGACTTCGGCCACTATCTCCTGCTCGCGGTTAAATTCCATGCTCACAGCCCTCATATTGCGTCGGCGTCCGCCAGCGCGTCAAAGGCGTCCAGCTCCGACAGTATGCTCACGATCCGCGCCGTGTCCGCGCCCTCGTAGCGCGGAGCGCCTCCCAGCACTCGCGCGCCGTCGTACTGCGCCCGCTCGCCCGTCTTTCCGCTGAATTTGTCATAGAAAACATATACTGGCGGCGTACGCGCGGCGTCGTCTTGGCTCTCCATTATCTCCAGAGCGCGACGCGCGCGCTCCAGCTTCATATTCGCCATCTCCGAGCCGTCCGATACGAACACGAGCGCCGTCGCCCGCCGCAGCATACACGAGACCGTCGGCCCCGGCGCGAACGCGGCGTCCACCACTATGTACTCGTACATGCCCGACGTCTCGAGCTGCGTCATGAGCGCGTCCATATCCCCGCCGTCCAACTCGCGCATATCGAACGCCGTGCGCGGTTCCGCGAAGAAGAACACGCCGGAGTCGTCGCGGCGCGCGCCGATCTCCAGCTTCAATTGCAGATTTGCCGCCCCGCTTTTCAGCGCGAATATGACGTCGCTGAAATCGGATTGCCCCTCGCCCGTGAAAAACGCGCCGGCGCCGCCCAGCGGTTCGAGGTTCAGGTAGAGCGTCCGCCTCCCCGCGCGCGCGAAGCGGACGGCGCACGCCGCCGCGCACGAGGAGCAGCCCGTGCCGCCCGACGCGGCCGTAAACAGCACGACGCCGCGCGTCCCTCCGGCGCCTCCCCTGACGCCTATCGCGCCCGCCGACGCGTCGAATATCTCCAGTACGGATCTGTACAGCGTCTCCGCCCTCTGGTATTTGCAGACGGCGCGCCTGCCGTTGACCGTGCCGATGTCCGGCGAGTCCGTGAGGTACGC
>JAISBX010000134.1 GCA_031265965.1 Oscillospiraceae bacterium
GGGAGCGTGTACGGCGACGTCGCAAACGACCCGACGTGGAGCGGCCTGCGCGCCATACGCGGCGGCCGTTACTATGAGACGCCCGCTTCGCCGTACAATTGGATGGGCTCGCCGCCGTCGATCAACCGCTACCTCGGAATGCTCTGGCTGACGAGCGTGATATACCCTGACTATGCGGATTACGACCTCTACGAAGAGGTAAGAGAGTACTACAGCCTGTTCTACGGGTACGACCTGAGCCGGGACGAGCTTGAAGCGCTGACGGCAGGTCTGTACGAACCCGGGGAAAACACATATTAAAATAGAGATTTGAAGCCGTAGGTCAGGCCGGATATCAGAGCGCCCGCGATGACCACCCCGGCGGAGATCGCCGGAAACGCGGCCCTCATGCGGATATTGAGTACGGCCGCGATGAGGGCGCCCGTCCACGCGCCCGTGCCCGGCAGCGGTATCGCGACGAATATGAGCAGGCCGAGCACCGTGCCCTTGTACAGCGTGCCGCCCTTTGCGCTGGCCTTTTTTTCGAGCGCCACGGCGATGCGCTCCATACGCGCGCTGCGGCAGCGCATCCACGCCAGTATCTGCCTCATGAACAATATGATGAACGGCACGGGCAGTATATTGCCCGCAACGCTTATGGCGGCGCTCGTGAGGACGGGCAGACCCAAGATGACGCCGGCCGGTATCGCTCCGCGCAGCTCGATGATTGGCAGGCATGACAGGATAAAAGTGATCAGCGCCTTTACAATATCGGGCGACGAGACGAACGCCTCCAGAAATTTCATCACGGCGTCAGTCACCTCCGCCGCGCAGCTTTATTATCCTGTCGCGCAGCACGGCCGCGTACTCGAATTCCAGCATGGCGGACGCCTCCTTCATTTGCTTTTCCAGCTTGCCTATAGCCTCCTCGCGCTCCCGCTTTGTCATCTTCACGGTATCTCCGCGCGTGTCTCCGCCGCTCTCCTCCTTGGATATCTCTAGCAAGTCGCGCACGCTTTTGACTATTGTCGCTGGCGTTATGCCGTGTTCCGCGTTAAACGCGGACTGCCGCTCGCGGCGGCGCGACGTCTCGTCTATCGCCGCCTGCATTGAGCGCGTCACCTTGTCGGCGTACATTATTACCGTGCCGCCCGAGTTGCGCGCAGCGCGCCCCACGGTCTGTATCAGCGACGTCTCGCTGCGCAGGAACCCCTCCTTGTCGGCGTCGAGTATCGCGACAAGCGACACCTCGGGCAGGTCGAGGCCCTCGCGCAGCAGATTGATGCCGATTATCGCGTCGAATTCGCCCAGACGCAGGTCCCGTATTATCTCCATGCGCTCTATAGTGTCTATGTCGTGGTGCATATACCGGACGCGGACGCCCGCGCCCGTGAGGTACGCCGTGAGATCCTCCGCCATCTTCTTTGTGAGCGTCGTGACGAGCGTGCGCTCGTTTTTCGCGGCGCGCGAATTGATCTCGCCTATCAGGTCGTCGATCTGTCCGCCGACCGGGCGCACGTCGATCATCGGGTCGAGCAGGCCCGTCGGGCGGATTATCTGCTCGACCACCTGGGACGACCGCGAGCGCTCGTATTCGCCTGGGGTCGCGGAGACATATATCATCTGGCGTATGCGACCGGTGAATTCGTCGAATCTCAGAGGCCTGTTGTCAAACGCCGACGGCAGGCGGAAGCCGTATTGCACGAGGCTTTCCTTGCGCGAGCGGTCGCCCGCGTACATGGCGCGCACCTGCGGCAGCGTGACGTGGCTCTCGTCGATAAACAGTATGAAGTCCTTCGGGAAGTAGTCGAGCAGCGTCATCGGGGCGGAATTCGGTTCGCGCCCGCTTATTATGCGTGAATAATTCTCGATGCCGGAGCAGTAGCCGAGCTCGCGCATCATCTCGATGTCATACATCGTGCGCTGGTGCAGGCGCTGGGCCTCGACGAGCTTGTTCTCGCGCTCGAAGTACTCGACGCGCTCCTTCATCTCATCGAGGATCTCGTGCGCGGCGCGCTCCATCTTGTCGTTCGTCGTGACGTAATGCGAGGCGGGGTATATCGCTACGTGCGCGAGCGTGCGCAGCGGCATCCCCGTAACGGCGCTGACCTCGCTTATCCTGTCGACCTCGTCGCCGAAGAACTCGATACGTATAGCCTTGTCGCGCGAGTAGGTGGGGTATACCTCCAGCGTGTCGCCGCGCACGCGGAACATATTGCGCTCAAACGCGACGTCGTTGCGGCCGTAGCGTATCTCCACGAGCTTTTTGATTATGTCGTCCCGGTCGCAGCGCTGGCCAGTGCGCAGCGAGACGACCATTGTCGAGTAGTCTATCGGGTCGCCCAGACCGTATATGCAGCTCACGGACGACACCACTATCACGTCGCGGCGCTCGAAAAGCGACGAGGTCGCCGAGTGGCGCAGGCGCTCGATCTCGTCGTTGATGGAGCTGTCCTTCTCGATATACGTGTCGGTGTGCGCGATATACGCCTCCGGCTGGTAGTAATCATAGTAAGACACGAAGAACTCCACGGCGTTTTCGGGAAAGAACTCCCTGAACTCGCTGCAAAGCTGCGCCGCCAGCGTCTTGTTGTGCGCGAGCACGAGCGCGGGCCGCTTCAGCCGCTCGATTATCTTCGCCATAGTATACGTTTTGCCCGAGCCGGTCACGCCGAGCAGCGTCTGCTCCTCGAAGCCCAGCTCCACGCCGCGCGTGAGCGCGTCAATAGCCTCCGGCTGATCGCCGGAGGGCTGATATTCGCTTATCACCTTAAATTCAGGCATACCGATATTGCTCCACAGACAAAATATTCCGCC
>JAISBX010000141.1 GCA_031265965.1 Oscillospiraceae bacterium
GAGACGCTGAGGCTCGCCGATCTGAGCGAGGACGGCAAGAGCATCCTGTACGACGGGCGCACGGGCGAGGAATTCGACAACCCCGTCACCGTCGGATATGTGTACTTTCTGAAGCTGCACCATCTTGTGGACGACAAGATACACGCGCGCTCGACGGGCCCGTACAGCCTCGTCACGCAGCAGCCTCTGGGCGGCAAGGCGCAGTTCGGCGGACAGCGTTTCGGCGAGATGGAGGTCTGGGCGCTCGAGGCCTACGGCGCGGCCTACACGCTTCAGGAGATACTGACAGTCAAGTCGGACGACGTGACAGGGCGCGTGCGCACGTACGAATCGATAGTCAAGGGCCACAATATACCGCAGCCGGGCGTGCCGGAATCGTTCAAGGTGCTGGTAAAGGAGCTGCAATCGCTGTGCCTCGACCTGCGCGTGCTTGACGAGGACGGGAACACTATAGAGCTCCAGGGCGAGGAGGAGACGAGCGCGCCGGGCCATATGGAGTCCGAGTACACGGCGAGCGACGCGGAGATAATCGGCGCCGGCTACTCCATAGAGGACGTTGAAGACGGCGCGGACGATCTCGTGTACGCCGACGACGAGGAATCGGACGGCGAGCTTTTTGAGGAAACCAATATTGACGACGCGGAGGAAAAGGAATGAGCTTTGCAGCGTTTGACGCTATTCAAATAGGACTTGCCTCGCCGGAGATGATACGCAAGTGGTCGCACGGCGAGGTCAAGAAGCCCGAGACGATAAACTACAGGACGCTCAAGCCCGAGCGCGACGGGCTGTTCTGCGAAAAAATATTCGGCCCGACGAAGGACTGGGAGTGCCACTGCGGCAAATATAAGAAGATACGCTACAAGGGCAAGATATGCGACCGCTGCGGCGTCGAGGTAACAAAGTCGAGCGTCAGGCGCGAGCGCATGGGACACATCGAGCTGGCCGCCCCCGTGTCGCACATTTGGTATTTCAAGGGCATTCCGTCCCAGATGGGGCTGCTGCTCGATATGACGCCGCGCGTGCTCGAAAAGGTCTTGTATTTTGCCGCCTATATCGTCATAGACCCCGGCATGACGCCCCTGCGGAAATACCAGATACTCGCGGAAAAGGAATACCGCGAAATGCGCGAAAAATACGAGGACGACTTCAAGGCCGGCATGGGCGCGGAGGCTATCCGCGAGCTTTTGCGCGATCTCGACTGCGTGCAGTTTGCCGAGCAGTTGCGCGCCGAGGTAGCGGAGGCGTCCGGGCAGAAGAAAGCGAAGCTCGTCAAGCGGCTCGAGATAGTGGACGCGTTCCGCAGGTCGGGCAACGACCCGTCGTGGATGATAATCGACATCCTGCCCGTCATACCGCCGGAAATACGCCCTATGGTGCAGCTCGACGGCGGCCGTTTCGCCACGAGCGACCTCAACGACCTCTACCGCCGCGTCATAAACCGGAACAACCGCCTGCGAAGGCTCATACAGCTCTCGGCGCCGGATATAATAGTGCGCAACGAGAAGCGTATGCTTCAGGAGGCCGTAGACGCGCTCATTGACAACGGAAGGCGCGGCCGTGCAGTCACAGGCGCCAACTCACGCGCGCTCAAGTCGCTGTCGGATATGCTCAAGGGAAAGCAGGGGCGGTTCCGCCAGAATCTGCTCGGCAAGCGCGTGGACTACTCGGGGCGCTCCGTCATCGTCGTCGGGCCGGATCTGAAGCTCTACCAGTGCGGCGTCCCAAAAGAGATGGCCATAGAGCTGTTCCGCCCGTTCATCATGAAGAAGCTCGTAGAGGACGGCGTCTCTAACAATATCAAGTCGGCTAAAAAGATGGTGGACCGCGGTCAGGCGGAGGTCTGGGACGCGCTGGACGTCGTTATAAAGGAACACCCCGTACTGCTCAACCGCGCCCCGACGCTGCACCGCTTGGGCATACAGGCGTTCGAGCCGATACTCGTCGAGGGGCGCGCGTTAAAATTGCACCCGCTCGTCTGCACGGCGTACAACGCCGACTTCGACGGCGACCAGATGGCTATCCACGTCCCGCTCTCCGCGGAGGCGCAGACTGAGGCGCGCATACTCATGCTGTCCGCCAACAATCTGCTCCACCCCAAGGACGGGCAGCCCGTCACAGTCCCCACGCACGACATGATACTGGGCTCATATTACCTGACCACCATGCGCGGCGACGAAAAGGGCGCGGGTAAGATATTCACGTCCCCGAACGAGGCTCTCATGGCGTATCAGGGCGGAGACATCTCGATCCACGCGCCGATTAAGGTGCGCGTCGAGCGTGTGATAGACGGGCATACCCGCAACAGCGTGATAGAGACCACGGCGGGCCGTATCATATTCAACGAGCCCATACCGCAGGATCTCGGCTTTGTCGACAGGAGCGACCCGGAGCGCATGTTCGACTACGAGATAAGCTTCCAGACGGGCAAAAAACAGCTTGAGGGCATCATAAGGCGCTGTATCGCGCGGCACGGCTTCACGCTGTCCGCCGAGCTTTTGGACAACATCAAGGTGCTGGGCTTCAAGTATTCCACGCGCGGCGCGATAACAATATCCATCTCCGATATGACAGTGCCGGAGGTCAAGCGCACGCTCATCAGGGACACCGAGAAGAAGGTAGTCGCCATCGAGCAGCAATTCAAGCGCGGCTTCATCACAAACGACGAGCGCTACCGCCTCGTCGTGCGGGAGTGGGAGAAGACGACGAAGGACGTGACGGACGCTCTGGCGAACACGCTAGACGAGCTCAATCCCGTCTATATTATGGCAAACTCCGGCGCGCGCGGCAGCATGAACCAGATACGACAGTTGGCCGGAATGCGCGGGCTAATGGCAAATACGGCCGGCAAGACTATCGAGATACCTATCAAGGCGAGCCTGCGCGAGGGCCTCACGGTGCTCGAATATTTCACCTCGGCGCGCGGCGCCCGCAAGGGCCTGACCGACATAGCGCTGCGGACGGCCGACTCGGGCTATCTGACGCGCCGGCTCGTGGACGTGTCGCAGGACGTGATCATACGCGAGCACGACTGCGGGACGCGCGATGGCATAAAGGCGTCCGGCGCCGAGACTGTTGTGAGCCGCGACTTCGGGGATTACGCGAAATTCGCCGACAGCCTGCGCGGCAGAACGGCGGCCATGCCGATATGCGACGTCTACACGGGCGAGGTCCTCGTAGAAAAGGGCGCGAAGATCGAGGCCGAGGCAGTGAAAGCGATAGGCGGGCACAATGTCGAGCGCGTCCTGCTCAGGCTCGAAGAGAGTTCGTTCGGCGAGCTGATACACGGGCGCTATCCCGCAAGCGACATACTTTCCGCCAAGACGGGCGAGACGCTGTTCACGCGCGACGATATGCTGTCGTCGTCCGACGCGGGCGTGCTGGAGGAAAACGATATTTTCGAGATCACCGTGCGCTCCGTGCTCGACTGCGAGTCCGTGAGCGGGGTCTGCTCGAAGTGCTACGGCATAAATCTGGCGACCGGAAGCCCCGTGTCGATAGGCGAGGCCGTGGGCGTGATCGCGGCGCAATCTATAGGCGAGCCGGGCACGCAGCTTACGATGCGCACGTTCCACACGGGCGGCGTGGCGGGCGACGACATCACGCAGGGGCTGCCCCGCGTCGAGGAGCTGTTCGAGGCGCGCAAGCCTAAGAAAATGTCGATACTCTCCGAGACTGACGGCAGAGTGGAAATAGAGGAGACGCGCAGGAACGCCATAGTCGCGATAAATATAATAAACTCGGAGCGGGACGGCGAGGCCCGCGTCTATCAGGCGCCCTACTCCGCCGGCATAAGAGTGAGCACGGGCGATATCGTGTCGCGCGGAGACCGGCTCACGGACGGCGCGCTCAATCCGCACGACGTCATCCGCATACGCGGCAAGGCCTCCGCTCAATCGTACCTCATCTCAGAGGTGCAGAAGGTTTACGGCCAGCACGGCGTGGATATAAACGACAAGCATATCGAGGTGATCGTGCGCCAGATGCTGCGCAAGGTACGCATAGAGGACGGCGGGGACACGCCGCTTCTCGCGAGCACGGTCATTGATATTCTGGATCTGCGGCGCGAGAACGACGCCATAAAAGCGCGCACGGAGGCCGGCGAGACGGAACTGCGCCCCGCGACGTACTCGCAACTGCTCATGGGGATAACAAAGGCGTCGCTCGCCACGGAGTCGTTCCTCTCGGCGGCGTCGTTTCAGGAGACCACGAAGGTGCTCACCGGCGCCGCGATCAAGGGAAAGGTCGATAGGCTCGTGGGTCTGAAGGAGAATGTCATCATAGGCAAGCTGATTCCCGCCGGCAGCGGACTGTCCATCTACCGCCGGTTCGACAGCGAGCACTCCGACGCGCTGGACAGCGCCGCCGAGGACGACGTAGACCTCTCCGTGCTGCTCGGCACGACGAACGCGATATAGTATTTAGTATAGTAAATAAAATAAGTTCAAGAGAAAGGGCGCTTTGCGTCCTTTCTCTTGTCTGGTGCCCAACACAATAACGCTTTCTATCTGAAACTATTTCGCCCGCCGCTTCGAATATATAAGCGGGACGGCAAAAACGAGGAGGGTATGCGGTTGGATGAGCTGCGGCTGATAAGGCGGATCAAGCGGAACGGCGACCGCGAGGCTGCCGATGGGCTTATTCGGCGCTATTACGACGATGTCCACGGCTTTGTGCGCAGAC
>JAISBX010000147.1 GCA_031265965.1 Oscillospiraceae bacterium
CGCACGAGACCGCGCTGCGTCGTCTTGTTGTAGTAGGGAGTGACGTGCAGCAGCGCGTCCGCCCCGCTGCGCTCGGCTTCGCGCGACAGGAGCACAGCCGCCTCGGTGTCGTTGCTGCCCGCGCCCGCGATGACCGTGACGCGCCCGCCGACGCGCTTCACGCAGAAATCGACCACCTTAATGTGTTCGTCGATCGACTGCGTAGAGCTCTCGCCCGTGGAGCCGCACGCGACGATGGCGTCCACGCCGCCCGCTATCTGCAAATCTATGAGTTCGCCGAGCTTATCGTAATCTATCCCGTCGCGCCTGTACGGCGTCACGATAGCCGTAGCCAAACCAGTAAAAACCGGAGTCTTCATAATACCACACGCTCCATCTTATTAATTATTAATTGATAATCTTTTCTGCGCACAGGAGTTCTGCCAGGAGGACGGCGCCGCCGGCGGCGCCGCGGAGGGTGTTGTGCGAGAGGCAGACGAATTTGTAGTCGTACTGCGTGTCCTCGCGGAGGCGGCCGACGGTTATGGCCATGCCGTTCTCGCGCGTCCTGTCGAGGGCGGTCTGCGGCCTGTCGGGTTCCTCGAAATAGTGCAGGAATTGCTTGGGCGCAGACGGGAGGCCAAGTTCCTGCGGGCGGCCCGAAAAGCTGTTCCAGCGCGATTTTATCTCGTCGATCGACGGTTTCTTCTCAAAAGAGACGAAGACGGCCGACATATGCCCGTCTGACACGGGTACGCGCACGCACTGCGACGTCACGGCGGGGAGCTCGGCGTTCACAATGGCGCCGCCGGACACGCGCCCCCATATCTTCAGCGGCTCGCGCTCTGACTTATCCTCCTCGCCGGGGATAAACGGGATCACGTTGTCGCTCATCTCGGGCCATGTCTCGAACGTCTTGCCCGCGCCCGATATGGCCTGATATGTACACGCGAGCACGCGCTCGGGGAGAAAATCCATGAGGGGATGGATGGCGGGCACATAGTTTTGTATGGAGCAGTTGGCTTTGACGGCTATGAACCCGCGCTCCGTCCCCAACCGTTTTCGCTGGCTGCCGATCACAGCTATGTGCCCGGGGTTGAGCTCCGGTATCACCATAGGTACGTCCGGCGTCATTCGGTGCGCGGAATTGGTCGATATGACGGGGCACTCCGCCCGCGCGTACGTCTCCTCGAGCGCCGCCGTCTCGGCCTTGCCCATGTCTACGGCGCAGAAGACGAGATCCACGCGGTCCGCCAGTTCCGCGACGTCGTCCGACGCGGACAGAACGGTCATGCCGCGCGCGGCGTCAGGCATGGGCGCGGGCATCAGCCATCTGCCGCCCGCGGCCTGCTCATATGTCTTGCCAGCGCTGCGCGGGCTCGCCGCGACGGCGGCAAGCTCAAACCACGGGTGCCCGTCGAGCAGGGTGACGAACCGCTGCCCCACCATGCCGGTCGCCCCTATCACGCCCACAGAGTACTTCTTCATGATATGAAAACCCCTTTTCTCCGCGCTCCCGCACAGCATATCATATTCAGATGCCGCCCGATTTGACAACAGGATACATCAGGCACGGGCGCCGGAGATTAGACTAAAAGATTCAAAAATTTACAAACTGTTTACAAATGCGCTGAAATACGACTGGAAATGTAGAGCATTTTGTAATATAATGTCGTAATGGGCACAGCGCCCACACCACACGCTGATCTGAATCCCAGTTATTCTATCATCTCATTGCCGCACTGTCAACTACGATGGAGGACTCCAAATGAAAAAGCCATTAAAGGCAACGGCGCTGCTGATTGCGGCCGCGATTTTGCTTGCCGTGCCGCCGGCGACGAGTGCTTCGGCGTTCACGCCGTCTGTCAACACCATGAAGATAGGGCTGTTCTACGGCTCGTCGGCGCTGCAATCGGCGAACCTGCAAAACGTCACGGGGTACGGCTCCGGATACGATTTCGGATACTTCGACGACTCCCGGAATTTCATCCCCGTCGGGGCGTACACCGACACTGTCAAGATCTCTGTTATACGCGACCGAAATATGCGATTCGACGGGAACGGATACGTCGAGGGCACGTCGGGCGACGCGGTAGTCGGGTGCTTCCACATACGGCTTGACGCGCCTTATCAGTCGTACGCTGACGCGAGCGCCGCGGCGTACGGGTACGCGGGTTCGTTCGTTAAATATGCGGGCGGCGTGTTTTACGTCTGCGTCGGGGAGTACATATCCGCGTCCGCCGCGGGGGACGACATGGCGGCGCGCGGCATATACGGGGCGACGATAGACTCCGGCACGACCTACACCGTGACCGTCGTCGAGACCGGCACGGACCGCATAATATTCGAGTTTGACGGCGGCGCCGCGTTCTGGCTGGGAGTCATGCCGCGGCCGTCCGGCGGTACAAAGCCGCAGACTTGGTTCAAGGGCTACAGATACAATGGCGGCTTTCAGTACGCGCGGCGCGACGGCGGAGACATCACTGTCGTAAACTTCGTTAATATTGAGGACTACACGCGCGGCGTGGTACCGTATGAGATGCCTAACACTTGGCCGCTGGAGGCGCTGAAGGCACAGGCGCTGTGCGCCCGCACGTTCGCGATATCGCATCTGAACGCGCACAGCTCCTCCGGCTTCGACTTATGCACAACGGAGCACTGTCAGGTATACAACGGGCAGGGCTCGGTAAACGAGGCCACGGACGCGGCTGTCGACCAGACGTCCGGCCAATACGTAACATATAACGGGCAACTGTGCGAGACGTTTTTTTCCTCCAGCAACGGAGGCGCGTCAGAGAACAGCGAAAATGTGTGGAGCGCGGCCCTGCCGTATCTGCGGGGCGTACTTGACCCGTACGAGGCGGACGTGGCGTCGCGCATTTCAAACTATAATTGGACGGTGACGTACACCCCCGATCAGATAACGCAGCGCTTGCGCGGCAGGGGCTACAGTTGCGGACGGATAGTGGGCATGGCGGTGACGCGGTACACAGAGCTCGGAAACGCACGCGAGGTGACGCTGCTCGACGACGCGGGGCGCACATGGCGGTTCACGAACGGGGACAACATACGCTCCGCGTTGGGGGCGCGGTCGATCCGTTTCGTGGTTGGCGATACGGCCGCCCCGACTCCGTCCGGCACGGCTGCGTCCGGCGGCATATACGTGAACGGTCAGGACGACACGCTCTCAGGCCCGCCGTCCTCGTATTACGCCGTGGGCGGCGACGGCGTAGCCTCGCAGGTGGCGTCTCCAAACGGTTTGTACGCAATAACCGGCAGCAAGGAGGTACTCCCCGTCACCGACGGCTCGAACGGCGGGAGCGGCGGGGGCGCCGCGGCGGGGGCGCCGGGCGCGGTATCTTCCGTGTCGTCGGGCTCAGGGCTCGCAAACGGAGTATTTACTATAAGAGGTACGGGCACCGGGCACAACGTCGGCATGAGCCAGTGGGGGGCGCACTCAATGGCGCAATACCACAACATGACCTATGACCAGATCATTAACTTTTATTTCACGGGCGTGACCATCGGCTAATAGCGGCGGGGGACGGAACACGACATTGCTTAAGAGCGACTTTTACTTTGAACTGCCGCCGGAGCTGATAGCGCAGACTCCGCTCCCGTGCAGGGACGATTCGCGGCTCATGTGCCTGGATCGGCGCACGGGCGCTACGGGGCACAGGCGGTTTGACGAGCTGCCCGGTCTGCTTCGCGAGGGCGACTGCCTCGTTTTGAACGACTCGCGCGTGTTGCCCGCGCGCCTGATCGGGCGGCGGGAGACGGGCGGCGCCGTGGAGGTCGTGTTGCTGCGCGACCTCGGCGGAGGGTCGTGGGAGTGCATGACGCGCCCCGGGCGAAAGACGCGCGCGGGCGCGTCGCTCACGTTTGGCGGCGG
>JAISBX010000178.1 GCA_031265965.1 Oscillospiraceae bacterium
TCCCCCTCGTCGGCCCCGGAAGCCGTTATAGAAAAAATATCCGTCATCGGCGGGCTGCCAGACAGCTCGCGCAGCTTAATCTCTCGCGCGTAGAAACCGTCGTAGTCCTGCTCCGCCGCGAGACGTATGACCTCGTTCGACGGCGTGTACGTCTGTATGACCGCTCTGCCGGGCTTGTCCCCGCGTCCCGAGCGCCCCACGACCTGCGTTATGAGCGAAAACGTGCGCTCGTGCGCCCGGTAGTCGTTCATATACAGCGACGCGTCGGCCGATACGACGCCAACGAGCGTCACGTTCTCGAAGTCGAGCCCCTTTGTCACCATCTGCGTGCCGATGAGTATGGGCACGCGCTCCTCGCGGAAACGCGTGAGCAGCGACTCGTGCGTGTTTGAGCCTGTCACAGTATCCGTGTCCATACGGATCATACCGGCTTCCGGAAAAAGCTCCCGCAAGTCCGACTCGACCTTCTGCGTGCCCACGCCCACGCGCTTGAGCCTTCCCCCGCACTCCGGACAGTCGGAGCGCGCGGGCTCTGAATAGCCGCAGTAATGGCACATTAGCCGCCCGTTAGCGGAGTGATACGTCAGCGACACGCTGCACCGCGTACACATATGCGTAAATCCGCACTCCGGACACGCTATCAGCGTGCTCGCCCCCCGCCTGTTGATAAACAGGATCGACTGCTCCCCGCGCCCTATATTTCCGCGCAGCTCGCGTTCGAGCACGGAGCTTATCGAGCCGCCGTTCCCGTTTTTGACCTCTTCCTTCATGTCTGCTATGATAACGGGCGGCATCTCGCGTTCGTTGTATCTTGACGGCAGCCTGAACAGCTTGTATCTGCCGGTGGACGCGCCGTACATCGTCTCGACGGACGGCGTGGCGGAACCCAACAGCAGCAGAGCGCCCCAGTGCGCGCACCTGTACTTTGCCACATCGCGCGCGTGGTAACGCGGGCTCTGCTCCGACTTATACGTGTGCTCCTGCTCCTCGTCGAGTATTATGAGCCCGAGATTCTCAATAGGCGCGAATACGGCCGACCGCGTGCCCACAACGACGCGCGCGCCTCCCGCGCGTATGCGCTTCCACTCGTCGTACCGCTCCCCGGCGGCGAGGGCGCTGTGCAAGACCGCCGTCCCGTCACCGAAGTGCGCGGCGAAAAGGCTCACGAGCTGCGGCGTCAGCGCGATTTCCGGCACGAGAACCATGGCCGTCCTGCCTTCGGCGAGCACCGCCTTGATGAGCTCGATATACACGGACGTCTTGCCGCTCCCCGTCACGCCGTACAGCACCGCCGCGTCCGCGCGCTCCGCCCGCGTCAGCGCCACCAGGCTCTCGAACACCTCGCGCTGCTCCCGCGTGAGCACCAGCTCCCCGCCAATACTCGCGGGCTTTATATCAGGCCGCCTGAACACCTGCGCCTGCTCGATATACACAATGTCCGCCTTTTCAAGCGACGAGACCACGGACCTGCGCGCGCCGGTGAAATACAGTATGTCCGCAATCGCCATGCGCCCCTCGCGCGCGAGCAGGTCGAGCACTGCCGCCTGGGACGGTGCTCGCGTCCGCCTGCGGTCCGCGAGCTCCGCCGCCTCCTCGCCGGGTATTTTGAGGACAGCTATGCTGACCGTCTTGTCGCCGAGCCTGCGGACTCCTCCGCGAAACCACAGCCCCGCCGGAAGCATGGCCCGGAACGCGTCGTACACCGTGCAGAAAAACCGCCCGCTGATCCAGACGGCCAGCCTTATGTGCTCCTCGCTGAGGACCGGAGCGTCATCCAGCGCGGACGTGATATACTTGAGCTTGGGATACTCGCTCGCGGCCGCGAGCGACAGCACAACGCCCTCGCTCGCCCTGTTGCCCGCCCCGAACGGGACGGCCACGCGCATCCCGGGCTCGATATGCCCGCGCAGCGCGCCGGGTATGCCGTACTCATACGGTCTGTCGATGGAGTACACCGCCGCGCCCACGGCGACCCTCGCGACCGCAAAGCTCTCAATGTCCATAGCCGCGTTAGCGCCGGATACTCATATCAGCTTATACTCGCCGGATACGATCTCCTCTATGGCGCGCGTCACAGGCTTTTGGTCCGGATCCTCATAGTTGTAGCTCTCCTCCGTGGCGAGCTCCCGCGCCCTCTGCGAGATGACGTTCACAAGCAGATACCTGCTGTTTATCTTCTCCAGAAGCTGCGGCAGTGACGGATACAGCATATACGCATCATTCCTTTCAAATTGCAAATTGCAAATCAATCTTCGTCGTCGGCGCCGGCCTCGCGCTCGCTCTCCGGCCTGCTGGCCAGTCTGCCGGCCACCGTCTCCGGCTGGATCGCCGACAGCACGATATGTCCGCTGTCCGTGATCACGACCGCTCTCGTTCGTCTGCCGTACGTCGCGTCGATGAGCGTGCCGTTATCGCGCGCGTCGGATACGATCCGCCTGATCGGCGAGGACTCCGGGCTCACTACAGCCACCACTCTCCCGGCGGCGACCGCGTTGCCGAAGCCTATGTTTATGAGTCTCACGGTTCCCTCACCTCCATATGATCTAACGCCGCGGAGCTGTGCGCCGTCCGGCGATCCTCCGGATATACAGCCCTATGAGCCTCGTCAATCCGATATCGAACAGGACAAACACGGCATTGCCCGCCAGAAACACGGGCACGGCGCCCAAATCAATATTCGCGGCGCCCAACAGCATCTCTCTGAACGCCAGCCATATCACCGCGAGCGCGGCGTTGAACACGGCGAGCTTTACCGCCCAGCGCGCCGTCTTGAGCTTCACGCGCTCCGCGAAGCATTTGACTATCGGGTAGTATCCCAGAAACAGCGCGTACAGGAGCACCGGCAGTCTGTTCGGCACTATCACCGCGCCCAAAACACAGCTCACCGCGAAAACGCCGGCGGCCCATCCCGCGCCCGCCTCTATGATCGCGGCCGCCGTAAAGAGCGACGAAACAGCCGCCGCCCCCACCTGCCCCGTGGGCAGAACGGACGCCAGATACAAAAACACGACGGCGAGCGCCGTGAGCGCGGCGGACACCGTCAACGCGCGCGTCCTCTCAGCCACAGCGGCAGCACATGTTGGCGCACATCATGGCGGTGCATATGTCACAGGCGTCGCACCCGCCCGACGATGCCGCGGTATCGAAGCCGTACGGGTTGTAGGCGCGTCCGCCCTGCCGCATATAATTGAGCGCCTGCCTGTACTCGGCGTTTCCCGGCTCCATCGAGGCGGCTGCGGAATAGTAGCTGAGCGCGTCGTCCAGCCAGCCCCTGCGGTAACACAGGCTACCCATGAGAAAATTCCACTCCGCCCCATGATTTTGCACATTGCCGAGCATCGTCTCCGCCGCGTCAAACTGCCCCGCGTTTATCGCCTGACGTATGCGCGCGAACTCAGGCGAACCGGATGCGCCCGTGTAGCCCGAACGCGCGTACGCGCCCGCCGTATCCCCCTGCCGTCCGCCGCCCGAGCGCTGCTTGAGCACGGTGTCGTACGCCTCATTGACCTCTTTCATCTTCTCCTGCGCGAGGTCCGCCAGCGGGTTATTGTGGTAATTGTCGGGGTGGTACTTCCTCACCAGCTCGCGGTACGCCTTTTTTACCTCGTCGTCCGCCGCGCCCGGAGAAACCCCCAACACGCCGTATGGGTCATTCATAGACACATTCCAATCTTTAGCAATACTCCCGCCGAACCTCCGCGCCATGCCATGCTATGCCGCAGCATGATCAACGGTACTAATTTATCCGATATCGCCGCAATTGTCAAGCGCGTACTAAAAAATTTAATAATTTATTCAATTTATTTTTTTAATTTTTTTGTATTTACTATTGACATTTACAATGATATATTATATATGTTAACAGGATACGGGCATCTGTTTTTCTGGAAATCTTCAGCACAGGCGGAGAAACATTTATATGCGCCAGTAGCTCAGCCGGACAGAGCAACGGCCTTCTAAGCCGTGGGTCGGGGGTTCGAATCCCTTCTGGCGTGCCAGCTTAGTCAAGCTTAGTCAAAATAATATCTGCAACGGCATACGCTCAATTTTTGACGCGTCGGTGCCGAAAATATCTTCATGCGGTAATTTGTGCCGTTGAAGCGGTCATCGCGTCAATGCTGAAGTCAGGCGATAGGCCGACGCCGCCCCCTCTCCAATTGTTGTATTTTCACAGTGCCTAGTGTATAATGAGCTCGCTGGGAACGATGAAAATAGCGAATTCACAATTCACAATTGCGCGCGCCGGCGCGCGGAGGGCTTATGGACGACGGATACTCGACAATATCGGAACTGAAGACGCGCTCGGACAGCGGCGCCCATGTGCGCGTGCGTGGGTGGGTGCGCACTAACAGGTGCGGCGGGCGCATTGGCTTCATCGCGCTCAGCGACGGCTCGTGCCTGTCGGGCTGCCAGATAGTGTACGACACCGACGGCGCCGGAATAACGCGCGAGGCGACGAAGCTGCCGACAGGTTGCGCCATAGAGGCCTCGGGCGAATTCGTCCTGACACCTGACGCGAAGCAGCCGTTTGAGATAAAAGCGGATACGCTTACGCTCATAGGCAGCTGCGATAACGACTACCCCATGCAGAAGAAGCGCCACACGCTGGAATTCCTGCGCGAATCGCCGCATTTGCGCGTGCGCACGAACACGTTTCAGGCGATGTTCCGCGTGCGCTCCGTGCTGTGCGCCGCCGTACACGAGTACTTTCAGCGCAATGGCTTTATCTACGTCACGACACCCATAATCACCGGCAACGACGC
>JAISBX010000001.1 GCA_031265965.1 Oscillospiraceae bacterium
GGCAAGATAATGGGCGACGACATGAAGAAGTACGTGTTCTATCAGGCCGCCGTCTATGAGTGCGAGGCCGCGACGGCGTTTGTCATGCGCTACGCGGGGCTCGCGGCGGAGAAGGCGAAGGGGTGCTCCGACCCGAAGCGCAAGGCGGAGCTTGAAAAAATGGCAGCGGGACTCGAATGGATATCGGAAAATCCCGCGCGCACATACTGGGAGGCGTGCCAAGCCGCCGAGCTGTATCAGATTTTCTTGGCTATCGACTGCGGTATGCCCGCCCCGGCGTTTGGCCGGTTTGACCAGTACACATGGCCGTTCCTCGAAAAAGAGCTCGCCGAGGGCGCTATCACGCTCGACGAGGCGCAGGAGATCACGGACGCGTTCTTCCTGAAAGCCAACTGCGCGTATGAGGGCGGCACCGGAGAGATCGCCAAGACGACGGGCATAGGCAATACGTACCAGCACACGACGATCGGCGGCGTTATCCCCGCGACGGGCGAGGACGGGACAAACCCCGTGACATATATGGTGCTGGAGACCGTAGGGCGCCTGAAATTGCACGACCCCACCATCTCGCTGCGCATAAACAAAAATACGCCCGACGAACTGTGGGGCTGCGCTCTTGAGACGTCGAAGCTCGTAGGGGGCCTGCCGCTGTTCCAGAACGACGACGTCATCATACCCGGACTCATGCGCGAGCTCGAATTTGAGCTGGAGGACGCGCGCGACTACTCCATCATCGGCTGCCAGGAGATCGTCGGCTCCGGCACGGACTACCCGGCCCCGAACGGCGTCGGAGCGAACCACGCGACGCTGTACTACGGGCTGATCCTCGATATGGCGATCAACAACGGCATAAACCCGATAAACGGCAAGCAGGCGCCGGCGCACCTGTGCCGCGGCTATCTCTACGAGATGAAATCCATCGAGGATATCCGGCAGGCATACGCGGATCTGTGCGTGTATCTGCACGACTGGTACGTCACCATCAACAACTACGCCGAATACCTCATCCCGTACAACATGCCCCAGCCCGGCCTGTCGATCTCCATGGTCGGCTGCATGGAGAAGGGCATGGACTGCACCGAGGGCGGCTGCAAGTACAACTCCTACGGCGGCACGGCGACGGGCCTTGCGACCATCGCGGACAGCCTTGCGGCCATCAAGTACATGTGCTTCGACAAGAAGCTGTGCACAACGCGCGAGATGTACGACGCCGTCATGGCCAACTGGGAGGGCCACGAGCCGCTGCGCCAGGAGATATTGAACAAGGTCCCGCACTACGGAAACGCCGACCCGTATGTCGATGAAGAGCTCACGTTCGCGGTCGATCTGTACTACGATCTGTGCAAGAGGTGCTCGTCGCAGCGCTCAAAGGTCTACAAGGCCGGGATGTACGGCGCCTCCGACCACGTCGCGCAGGGCTATCTCACGCCGGCGACGCCCGATGGGCGCAAATTCGGCGAGCCCATCGCGGACGCGATGAGCCCGGCGCAGAGCCGCGACGGCAACGGCCCGACGGCCGTGTTCATGTCCTCGTGCTGCTTCGACCACACGAAGTTCATGGACGGCATCGCGCTGAATCTGCGTATGCACCCAACGGTCCTCTCGCGCGACGACGGCATAGAGAAGCTGCGCGACATGACGAAGGCGTACTTCGACAACGGCGGACTGGAGTGCCAGTACAACGTGGTGGATACCGCCACGCTGCGCGCCGCGCAGACGTCCCCGACCAAGTACCGCGACCTCGTCGTCCGCATAGCCGGCTACTCGGCGTACTTCATCGAGCTGGGCATGGACCAGCAAAACGACATCATCTCGAGAAACGAAAACGTGATATAACATTCGCGGAGCGTACACGCGCTCGTATCGCTTTGAGCCGCGGCGCGAAATTGCGCCGCGGCTCAATAGCATATATGGCTGGAATTCGCAAGTTATGATGATTACAAGGGGAGACGATCATGTACATTCAACCGTATCCGAATCTGTTCAAGCCGCTCGCGCTGCGCGGGGCGGTGATGAAAAACAGGATCATGTCGGCGCCTAATATGCTGTTCCACACGGTGGACGGGCGCCCCACCGAATACTATATTCGATATTTAGAACATAAGGCGCGCGGCGGGGCGGGCATAGTCACGCTCGGGGAGGCGAACGTCGTGGACGGGGGCAACCACACGCCGGGCATGGAGCCCACGTGGGACAATCTGCCGATTTTCGCGGAGATGTCGCAGGCGATAAGGGAGAACGGCGCGCTCGCCGCAGTGGAACTGACGCACGGCGGACGCAGCGTCAAGCCGCAGTACAACACGGATCAGACAAAGCTCTTCGGGCCTGTAGACGCAACTAACCCAATGTACGGGACAAAAATCAAGGGCATGGACGAGGACGACATGCGGTATGTCGTCGAAGGGTACTGCGACACGGCGGAGTATTACAAGAGCGCGGGCTTCGACGTTATCCACGTACACGCGGGCCACAGTTGGCTGCTGGAACAATTTTTGTCCCCGATAGTGAACACGCGCGCCGACGAGTACGGCGGCAGCATGGAAAACCGTATGCGCTTCCCGCTGCGCGTACTTAAAGCGATACGCGAGCGCGTTGGGGAGGCGATGATAGTCTCGGCGAGGATCTCCGGGAGCGAGCGCGCCGAGGGCGGATTCACGCCGGAGGATATTGCGGAATTCATCCAAAAAGCGCAGGAATACATCGATTTCGCGGAGATATCGAGCGAGGACTTCGTCTACACGTTCGGCGGGACGTTCATGCCGCGCGGGCAGAACGTCGAGCTGGCGGAGCGAATTAAGAAGACAGGGCTGACCGCGATACCTATATTTACGATAGGCTCTATCCTGTCGCCCGCGCAGGCGGAGGAGATAATAGCGGGCGGAAAGGCCGATGGCGTCTCAATGTCGCGCGCGCTCATCGCTGACCCGTACCTGCCCGTAAAAACGCTCGCCGGGCGCGACGACGAGATAACGCCGTGCCTGCGCTGCCTCAACTGCACGGACAGCGACAATCTGGGCAAGCATTTCGTGTGCAGCGTGAACCCGCTGATCGCCCGCGAGGCCAGGCTCGGTTTCGGCGAGGATATTGGGACCGCCAAGCAAAAAAAGCGCGTGCTGGTGATAGGCGGAGGCCCCGCCGGAATGAACGCCGCGCTGACGGCGGCGCGCCGCGGGCACGATGTCACGCTCGCGGAGAGGGACGGCGCGCTGGGCGGTATGCTCAGGTTCGCCGACACTGACGCGCACAAGCGCGACCTGCGCGACTACAAGGATTTCTTGGTTCGCCGAGTCGGTGCGGCGGGGATCGGAACTCTGCTGAACCGCGCGGCTGACAGCG